>NZ_JBBIAM010000033.1:0-86206 GCF_054185185.1 Bradyrhizobium sp. UFLA05-153 | reverse complement strand
ATCAAGAGCGTGGCGCTGCTGGCGCAGGTGCTTGCGAAGCAGGCCGCAGCCGAAGCCGGTGCCGGCGAAGCCTGGATGCTCGAAGACGGTGTTGTCACCGAGGGCGGCTCGTCGTCAGCGTTCATCCTGACCCAGGACGACGTCATCGTGACGCGGCAAAATTCGAATGCCATCCTGCCGGGCTGCACCCGCAAGGCCGTGCTCGCGCTTGCCGCGGAACGCCAGCTCCGTATCGAGGAGCGCGCCTTCACGGTCACTGAGGCGCTCGCCGCCAAGGAGGCCTTCATCACCAGCGCATCCTCGTTCGTGCAGCCGGTGGTCGCGATCGACGGCAAGCAGGTCGGCAGCGGCAAGCCCGGCCCGATGGCGACGCGGCTGCGCGAGATCTACGTGGAATTCGCGAAGGCGACGGGGGTGTAGGCTAGTAGCCTCACCGCGAACGTCGAGAGTATCGACGACGCCACATGGCGCTCCGCTGTCATCGCCCGGCTTGACCGGGCGATCCAGTACGCCGCGGCAGTTGTTATGAACTTCGCTGCCTCTGGAATACTGGATGCCCCGCCTTCGCGGGGCATGACAGTTGAGAATGTGGAAGCGGTGCATCACACAGTCGATGGCAGCGGGCGCCCCGTCACGCCACCGACGCCTTCACCTTCACGGGATGAAGCGCACGGAACGAGATCGCGAGCCGGTTCCAGGCATTGATGGTCGCGATCAGCATGGTCAGGTTGACCGTTTCCTCCTCGGAGAATTGCGCGCGGACCTGCTCGTAGACGTCGTCGGGCGCGTGCGTTTCCGAGATCAGCGTCACCGACTCCGTCCAGGCCAGCGCCACGCGTTCGCGATCGGTGTAGAGCGGAGATTCGCGCCAGGCGTTGAGCAGGTAGATGCGCTGTTCGGTCTCGCCGCGCTTGCGCGCATCCTCGGTGTGCATGTTGATGCAAAAGGCGCAGCCGTTGATCTGGGAGGCGCGGATCTTGACGAGCTCGATCAGCGATTTCTCCAGGCCCGTCGACTGGATGTGGGTCTCCAGCGCGGTCAGCGCCTTGATGGTGTCGGGGGCAGCCTGGTAGAAATTCATGCGGGGCTTCATGGTGGTTCTCCTTTTGTTTGGTTAACTCGGGTGGTCAGTGGGCTCCGCCCGCCGAAACATGGCCGGGCTTCTTCAGGAAGAGGGACGCGATCAGCGCGACGATCAGCGCCGCGCCGAGCAGATAGAAGGTGTCGCTGAAGGCGAGGATGAAGGCCTGCTTCTGCACGACATGGCCGATCGCGACATAGGCGCGGTGCGCCGCATCGGTGCGATCGACGACGCCGTGATTGACGAAATACTGGGTCAGCTGCTCCAGCCGCGTGCGGGTCGCCTGCTCGAAGACCGAGACGGACTGCATCAGCACGTTGGAGTGATATTGCTCGCGCTTGGTGAGCACGGTTTGCAACAGCGCGATGCCGACGGCGCCGCCGAGATTGCGGGTCATGTTGAACAGGCCGGATGCGGAGCCCGCGTTCTCCGGCTCGATGCCGGCAGTTGCGACCGCCGACAACGGTGCCATCACCAGGGCCTGACCGATCGCACGCACCACGTTGGGCCAAAGAAGCTGATCGGCGGCATAGTCGTTGGTCATGTAGATGTTCATGAAGTTGGAGGCCGCGAACAGAACGAATCCGACGCCAATCACGATCCGAGCGTCGAAGCGTTGCATCAGGCGCGGCACCAGCGGGATCAGCACGAGCTGCGGCAGTCCGGTCCACGCCAGCACCATGCCGATCTGCTCGGCATTATAGCCCTGGATGCGCGCCAAATACTGCGGCAGGATGAACACGGAACCGTAGAGCGCGACGCCGAGCAGGAAGTTCGCAAGAACGCCGAAGCCGAAATTGCGGCGGACCAGGAGACGCAGATTGAGCAGAGGCTTCTCGACGGTCAGCTCAATGATCAGGAACGCGGTCAGCGCAACCGCGGCGATGACGGAGAGCTTGACGATGAAGGGCGAGCCGAACCAGTCGTCCTTGTTACCTTCCTCCAGCACGGTTTGAAGCGCAGAGAGACCGATCGCCATGGTGATGATGCCGGCCCAGTCGCCGTCGCGCAGCAGCGCGAGCTTCATCGGCTTTGGTTCCAGCGCATACCAGAGCATGCCGACCATGATCGCGCCGGGCACAAGGTTGACGTAGAAGATGTACTGCCAGCCGAGGTTCTCGGTGAGATAGCCGCCGATGGTCGGGCCGATCGCGGGGGCAAAGGTCGCCGACAGCGCGAACAGCGCAAGGCCCACCGGCTGCTTGGCGCGCGGCAGCAGCGTGATGATGAGCGTGAACGCCATCGGGATCAGCACGCCGCCGGTAAAGCCTTGCACGGCGCGCAGCACGATCATCTGCGGCAGGTCCTGCGCCAGCGCGCAGGCCGCGGAGAGAACCAGGAACAGGATCGCGTTGGTCAGAAGATAAATGCGGATCGAGAACACCTGTGCAAGCCATCCCGAAAGCGGGATCACCACGATCTCCGCGATCAGATAGGAGGTCGAGATCCAGCCGCCATCGTCGATGCCGGCGCCGATCGCGCCCTGGATGTCCGCAAGCGAGGCGTTGACGATCTGGATGTTCAGCACGGCCATGAAGGCGCCGAGCGTTGCACCGATTACGGCGATCCAGGTCTTTACGGAAACCGCAGGCGTGGCGGGCGCAGCCGGAGCGGAAATGGCTGCGGTCGAAGCGGCGGTGAGGGTTGGTTGGAGCGTGCTCATGGAAGCCTCGTCTCGGTTGTGGAGACAGGATGCATTAGGCGGATGATTTCGATAATCGTGGAAATTTTGGAAGGATCATCCGGCAGAATTTGATAATCCGGCCGGACCGGCGTCCTCAGCCACCGTTCGCGCGCGCGGTGTTGTCAGCGATGCGCTTGCCCGTACCACGCTCGGCCAGCACGGCCTGCTTGGTGTTCACGGTCGGAACCGCCGACATGCCGGGGCGCAACAGGCCGCTCAGGCTGTGGTCGTCGAGCACGATCTTCACCGGCACGCGCTGCACGATCTTGGTGAAGTTGCCCGTGGCGTTGTCCGGCGGCAGCAGCGCGAATTCGAGCCCGCTCGCCGGCGACAGGCTGTCGACATGACCGCGCAGGGTCTGATTGCGGAAACTGTCGATATGCAGTTCCACCGGCTGGCCGGCGCGCACATGCGTGAGTTGCGTCTCCTTGAAGTTGGCGACGACATAGACCGCATCGAGCGGCACCACCGCCATCAATTGCGTGCCGGCCTGCACGAGCTGGCCGACCCGCAGTGAACGAGCACCGACCGTGCCGTCCACCGGCGCGGTGATTTCGGTGTAGGAGAGATTCAGCGAGGCCTGCTCGGCGACGGCGCGGGCGCGCTCGAGCTGTGCCACGGCCTTGGCGCGCTCGGTGGTGAGCACGTCGACCTTGCGCTGCGCGGCCAAAAGGCCCGACTTCGCGTGCTGCGATTGCGCGTCGCTGGCGCGGAGCGCGGCGTCGGTCTGCTGTGCGCGCTGAATTGTGCCGGAGCCCGACTTCATCAGCTCGTCGTAGCGCGCACGTTCCTCCTGCGCGAATTTCAGATTGGCCTCGGCCGCGGAAACGTCGGCCGTGCTCTGTTCGATGATGGGCTGCTGCAGCGCGATCTGCGCATCGAGATTGCGAACCGAAGCCTCGCCGGCGGCAACGTCGGCGCGGGCCTGGTCGAGCGCCGCCCTGAAATCGCGGTCGTCGATCCGGGCAAGGATCTGCCCCGCTTTGACCTTCTCGTTGTCGCCGACCAGCACCTGGGCGATGTAGCCGGAGACCTTTGGCGCGATGATCGTGGAATCAGCCTTCACATAGGCGTCGTCGGTGGATTCGAGATAGCGCCCGGTGGTCATGTAGCCGTAGCCGAAGTCCGCAGCAGCCGCGGCGCCGAGTACCAGGGCCAACCCGATGGCGACCCGCTTGATCGCCAAGCGCGATGGGCGAATCCCGATTTTTGTATTGGGTTCAGTGACATAAGCGGCGTTCGACATGGCATCCTCACGAGATTTCCAGGCGCCCCCTTTGCGACAGGACGCGTCTTGTGACGGTAAGATGCGCTGTCCCGCCCATTGTGATAATCCCCGAAGAACTGGAAGCATTATCCAGCGGCAGCGGATAATCGGAGCCTCGATCATGGACCGCTTCACCAGCCTCACGGCCTTCGTCCGGGTGGTCGAAAACGGCGGGTTCTCCGCCGCCGCCCGCCGCCTGAACATGTCGACGACCATGGTGAGCAACCACGTCCAGGCGCTGGAGGACCGGCTCGGCGTGCGCCTCCTCAACCGAACGACGCGGAAGGTGAGCCTCACCGAAATCGGCCAGGCCTATTACGACCGTTCGACGCAGATCCTCGCCGACCTCGAACAGGCCGATGACATCGCCGGCGCGTTGCAATCGACGCCGCGCGGCACGCTGCGCATCCATATCGCCACCCACATGGTGCCGTTCGTCGCGCCGGTGGTGGCCGAATTCCTGTCGACCTATCCGGAGGTGAAGGTCGACTTGCGCATGGGCGAAGCCAATGTCGATCTGATCGCAGAGGGGTTTGATCTGGCGCTGCGCATGACGTCGCCGCCGGATTCGAGCCTGATCGTTCGGAGCCTTGCGACCTGGCGGCACGTGCTGTGCTGCTCACACGCCTATATCGAGGCGCGCGGGCGCGTGCAGCAACTCGAGGAGCTTGCGGACCATAATTGCGTGCGCCATCTGAACTATCCCTTCGAGGAATGGCGCTTTCTCGATCGCAAGGGAAACCCGGCATCGGTCCGCGTATCCGGCACTCTCGTGACCAACAGCGGTGAAGCCTTGCGCACCGTCGCGCTGCAAGGCGCCGGCATTTGCCTGGCCGCGGGTTTCCTGGTGCACGATGACCTCGAAGCCGGCCGCCTGGTTCGCCTGCTGCCGGAATACCGGCCGATCGAGCTGTCGATGAACGCGGTCTATCCGCATCGCCATCATCTGTCGGCGAAAGTCAGGACCTTCATCGACATGCTCGTGCACCACAGCGCCGAGCAGCAGAAGCTGATCAACCCCTACGCCTGAGAGTCCACGCGCCGATCACTTCGGCGCCGGCAGCTTCGCTGCCGCCGCGGTCAACCGTAGCTCAGCATTTTTTGCGATGGTGAGGCAGGCAGGTTCGCCAGCAGAGTCTCCACCTCGGCCTTGACCTTTACGATCGCGGCATCCTTCACCGGGCCGTAGCCGCGGATATCCATCGGCGCCTTGGCGATGGCGACGATGTCCGACAACGTGTCGGCATCGAGGCGGGCGAGCATCGTCTCGATCAATCCCTCGTACCAGGTGATCAGCTCGCGCTCCGCGCGGCGCTCAGCCGCGTAGCCGAACGGATCGAACGGCGTGCCGCGCAGGCCCTTCAGCCGAGCGAGCACGGAGAGTGGCATCTGGATCCACTGCCCGAAGGCGCGCTTGCGCGGCCGGCCGCGCGCGTCGCGTCGTGCGGAGAGGATAGGCGGCGCGAGATGATAATTGATCCTGAAATCGCCGTCGAACTCGCGCTTCAGCGTGTCGAGAAAGCCGCTCTGCATATGCAGGCGCGCCACCTCGTATTCGTCCTTGTAGGCCATCAGCTTGAACAGGGACCGCGCGACCGCGTCGGTCAGCGCCGCGTTGCCGAATCTGGATTCGGCACCGTGTACCTTCGCGATCATCGCCCGATAGCGCGCCGCATAGGCCGCGTCCTGATAGGCAGTCAGGAATTCGGCACGTTGGTCGATCATTTGATCGAGCGTCTCGGCGACGGGAGTGCCCTCGGGCTTGGGGAGAAGATCCGGATCGGCCGCGGCGATCCGGCCCCAGGCGAAGGCCTGCTTGTTGCGCTCGACCGCGACGCCGTTGAGCTCGATTGCGCGCAGCAGCGCCTGCAGCGAGACCGGCACGAGGCCCTGCTGCCAGGCAAAGCCGAGCATGATGATGTTGGCATAGACGGCATCGCCGAGCAGGCGCTCGGCCAGGGCGTTTGCGTTAATGGTGTCGAGATTGCCGTCGCCGATCACCTGGCGGATCGCGCGCAGGCGGGCGGGCGAGGCGAGATCGGCGTCGCGGAAGCGCACGACGTCGCCGGTCGGCATCTCCGCCGTGTTGATCGCGGCGCGCGTGCCCCGGTGATAAGTGCCGGAGGCTTTTGGCGAGGAGCTGACGACGAGATCGCAGCCGATCAGCGCGTCGGCGGCGCCCTGATCGATGCGGACCTGATGCAGCGCCTCCGGGCTCGCGGCGAGACGGATGTAGCTCAGCACGGGTCCGAATTTCTGTGCAAAGCCGGTGAAATCCAGCACCGAGACGCCGCGGCGTTCGAGATGCGCAGCCATGCCGATCAGCGCGCCGACGGTAATCACGCCGGTGCCGCCGACGCCGGTGACCAGGAGATCATAGGGCCGCTCGAGCGTTGCTGGGGCGGGCAGGGGAAGCGCGGCGGCGTGGCCCACGGCGTCGATGTCGCTCGCCGTTTTCTTGCGGCGCGTGGCGCCTTCGACGGTCACAAAACTGGGGCAGAAGCCGTTGAGGCAGGAAAAATCCTTGTTGCAGGCCGACAGGTTGATCTGGCGCTTGCGACCGAACGGCGTCTCCTTCGGCTCGACGCTCAGGCAGTTGGACTCGACCGAGCAATCGCCGCAGCCCTCGCAGACGAGATCGTTGATATAGGCAAAGCGCTTCGGATCCGTCATCTGCCCGCGCTTGCGCCGGCGGCGCTTCTCGGTGGCGCAGGTCTGCTGATAGATCAGCACGGAGACTCCCAGGACCTCGCGCAACTCGCGCTGCACGGCGTCCATCTCCTCGCGCGGATGGATGGTCACGCCGCTGGGCAGGTCGGTGGAGGAAAATTGCGCGGGATCGTCCGACACCAGCGCGATGCGCGAAACGCCCTCGGCGCGGACGCTGTGCGCGATCGCGTGCACGCTGACGGGGCCGTCGACCGGCTGGCCGCCGGTCATCGCCACCGCGTCATTGAACAGGATCTTGTAGGTGATGTTGGCTCTCGCGGCGATCGCCTGCCGGATCGCCATCGAGCCGGAGTGATAGTAAGTGCCTTCGCCGAGATTCTGGAATACGTGCTTGTGGCCGGTGAACCTTGACGAGGCCGCCCAGTTCACGCCTTCGCCGCCCATCTGGATCAACGACGAGGTCTCGCGGTCCATCCAGCTTGCCATGAAATGGCAGCCGATGCCGGCCAGCGCCTTGGAGCCTTCGGGGACTTTTGTGGACGTGTTGTGCGGGCAGCCTGAACAGAAATAGGGCGTGCGCGTTGCGCCGCTGACGGTGATCACGCGCTGCGCCTCCGGCGACAGCGCGGCAGCGCGTGCACCGAGGTTCAGCCCAGGAAACATCGGGTCGAGCCGCCGCGCCAGAACGCCCGCGAGCGCGCGCGGCGACAATTCGCCGATCCAGGAGATCAGCCGCGCCCCTCGCTCATCGTGCTTGCCGACCATGCGCTCCGGCTTTGCGCCGGGATAGTCGTAAAAATACTCCTTGAACTGGCTCTCGATGATGCCACGCTTTTCCTCGACGACCAGGATCTCGCGCTTGCCTTTCACGAACTCCATCGCGTCATGCAGCGCCAGCGGCCAGACCATGCCGACCTTGTAGATGTCGATGCCGATGCTGCGGCAGGCGGCCTCATCGAGGCCCATCAGCCGCAGTGCCTCCATCAAATCGAGATGCGCCTTGCCGGTGGTGACGATACCGTAGGTCGCGTGCGGGATGTCGTAGATGTGCCGGTCGATCGGGTTGGCCTTTGCAAAGGCGTAGACCGCGTGCTTCTTCGCCTCCAGCCGCTCCTCGATCTGCGGTCCCGGCAGATCCGGCCAGCGATAGTGCAGGCCGCCCGGCGGCGGCGTGAAGTCCGGCGTGCGGAAGTCGCGCGGCGGACGCAACGCGACGGAGGCGCCGGATTCCACGATCTCCGAGATCGCCTTGAAGCCGACCCACATGCCGGAGAAGCGGCTCAGCGCGTAGCCATATTCGCCGAACTCCAGATATTCGCTGACGCTTGCCGGATGCAGCGTCGGCATGAACCAGCTCATGAAGGCGACGTCGGACTGGTGCGGCATCGAGGAGGAGACGCAGCCATGATCATCGCCGGCGACCACCAGCACGCCGCCATGCGGCGAGGAGCCGTAGGCATTGCCGTGCTTGAGCGCGTCGCCGGAGCGATCGACGCCGGGACCCTTGCCGTACCAGAGCCCGAACACACCCTGCACCTCGCGCTCGCTTTGCGTCTCGACCTGCTGCGAGCCGAGCACGGCAGTCGCGGCGAGATCTTCATTCACCGCGGGCAGAAACTCGATGCGATCTCTCTTCAGGCGATCCTCGATACGCCACAGCTCGAGGTCGACGCCGCCGAGCGGCGAGCCGCGATAGCCGGAGATGAAGCCGGCGGTGCTGAGCCCCGCGGCGCGATCGCGCCGGGCCTGATCGAGCGCGATGCGGACGATCGCCTGCGTGCCAGTGAGGAAGACCCGGCCGTCCTCGCGGTCGTAGCGGTCGGAGAGCTCGTAAGCATCGAGTGATGAAATGGCGTCCATGGTGGACCTCGCGCGGCGTCCCTGCCGGATAGGCGAAGGTTAGTCCCTGATGGCTGGTAGGTCTTACCTATTCATCCCGAATGGGAGCGCTAATTGGTATATTTTTGCGATCTTGGCCCAAGTCTGGTAGAATTATCCGGATTGAGGTGCCTCCATGATCGAAGAGCAGGACTCGCAGATTCTCGCCCATCTCCAGAAGGATGGCCGCGCCACCAACCAGCAGCTGGCCGATCAAGTCGGCATGTCGACCTCGGCGTGCTGGCGCCGGGTGCGCGCGCTGGAGGAGTCCGGAATCATCCAGGGCTATGCGGCGCTGGTCGCGCGCGAGCGGGCGGGGTTTACAATGTCGGCGGTCCTGCATGTCTCACTGGAGCGGCACGATGCCAAATTCGTCGATGAGTTCGTGTCGCGGGTGACGAAGCGTCGCGAGGTGCTGGAGTGCTTTGCGACCACGGGCGATGCCGACTATCACCTGCGCGTCGTGGTGCAGGACATGGCGGCCTACAACAAATTCCTCGACGAGTTCATGTTCCGGATTCCCGGCATCCGCTACGTCCGCAGCAACGTGATCCTGAAGGAGATCAAGACCGGAGTCGCGCTGCCGTTTTGAGTGCGCTGCCGTAGGGTGGGCAAAGGCGCTCTCGCGCCGTGCCCACCATCTCTCCGATTGTGAACAGTGGTGGGCACGCTTCGCTTTGCCCAGCCTACGAAATCTATTCCGCGGCCACGCGCGGCTGAGTCTTCCACGCGCCGGCGGCCGGCCGCTTCAGCCCGAGATTGTCCCGCAGCGTCTTGCCGCGATAATCCTTCTGGAATAGCCCGCGCCGCTGCAACTCCGGCACGACGTGGCGGACGAAGTCCGCATAGGAGCCCGGGACGCAAGTCGCGGCGATGACAAAGCCGTCGCAGCCGCGCTCGACGAACATCTCCTCGAACCTGTCGGCGATCTCCTTCGGTCCGCCGACCATTGCATCCTGCACCCCGCCGCGGCCGGAGAAGGTGACGAAGTCGCGCGCGGTCGGATTGCTCTTGCCGGACAGTTTCAGCACGCCGTCGCGAATGCCGAGGATGCCCTGCATGCTCTTCAGCTCGTCGGTCGTGAGCGGCTCGTCGAGACCCTTGGAGGCGAAATCATAGTTGAGGGCTTCCGCGAGCAGCGACAGCGCGTCGATATGGAGCGGCAGCTCGTTGATCAGCGCCATCTTGTCTTCGGCTTCTGCCCTGGTCGCGCCGCAGACCGGCGTGGTCAGGTTGCAAAGGAACATCGCGTCAGGATCGCGTCCGGCTTGGGCGGCTTCATTCCGCACGGCGGCGCAGCCTTCCTTGGCGCTTGCGAGATTGCGCGCAGCGGTAAAGATCACCTCGCCCCAGCGCCCGGCAAAGCGCTGCCCGCGGCCGGAGGCGCCGGCCTGGATGATCACGGGATGGCCCTGGTCCGAGCGCGGCACGGTGAACGGCCCGCGCGACTTGAAGAACGGCCCCTTGTGATCGAGCCGCTTCACCCGCGCGGGATCGGCAAAGCGGCCGCTCGCCTTGTCCATGATCAGCGCGCCGTCTTCCCAAGTGTCCCAATGGCCGAGCACGACCTCCATGAACTCGTCGGCGCGGTCGTAGCGAGCGTCGTGCTCGGGATGGGAGTCCCTGCCCATGTTGAGCGCCTCGCCGTCATTGAGCGAGGTGACGACGTTCCAGCCCGCGCGCCCGCCCGACATCAGGTCGAGCGTCGCAAAGCGCCGTGCGACGTCGAACGGCTCGTAGTAGGTGGTCGAGCAGGTCGCGCCCAATCCGAGCCTGTCGGTGACCATGCCCATGGTGGTCAGCACGATCAGCGGATCCATCTTCACGCAGCGAATGCCATATTCGACGGTGTGCGCGTGATCGTTGCCGTAGCGGTCCGGCATCGCCAGGCGGTCGTCGAAGAACGCCATATGGAATTTGCCGGCCTCCAGGATCTTCGCGATTTCCTGGTAATAATCGGCCGACATCGAATCGTCGCGCGAGTCCGGATGCCGCCACGAACTCGGCAGATTGGTGCAGTTCTGCGCCTGGAGGAAGCCGACCAGTACCATCTGCCGCGTCATGCTGCTTCTCTCCGTTTTCCGTCAGGCGAGGTCGAGCTCGAGCTTGTAGTCGCGCGCCAGCGCGCACAGCTTCTCCCAGGTCGCGTCCTCGACCGCGATGCCGTCGCGTAGTCGTTCGATTTCGCGCAGATGCTCGACCTCGCCAGGATAGAATACCCCGCGGCTTCCTTCCGACGGCGGAGTCGACTTCAGGTAACGCGCGAACTCGGCGACCTCGCGCTTGAAATCCTTCAGGGGGGCGGAACGCGGCGACGTTGAACACCGCCATGAAGCATCCGTCATTGTGCCGGCCGGTCGGCTCGACACCGAAGCCGAGACCGGTGAGCAGGCCGCAGAGCACCTCGACCATGGCGGCGAGGCCACTGCCCTTGTAGCCCTCGCTGCCGCCGAGCGGCAGCAGCGCGCCGCCTTTGCGATACTGCGTAGGGTCGGTGGTGTGCCGCCCTTCGGCGTCGATGATCCATCCCGTGGGGATCGCTTCGCCGCGGGCGACCGCGAGCTGGATCTTTCCGGCGGCGACTGCCGAAGTCGCCATGTCCAGATAGAACGGCGCCTCCAGATCGGACGGCACCGCGATTGCGATCGGGTTGGTGCCGAGCCGCGCCTCGCGGCCGCCGAACGGCGCCACATGTTTTGGCGAGCGGCCGGAGTCCGCCGTCGCAATCCCGATCATGCCTTCGCGCATCGCCATCAGCGGATAGGCGGCGAGCCGGCCGACATGGCTCTGCCGGAATACGGTGCAGGCGGCGACGTTGGCGGCTTTCGCCTTCTCGATCGTGAGCGCCATCGCCTTGGCGTTGACGTGGAAGCCGAAACCCCAGTGGCCGTCGATGACGGTCGTGGTCGGCGTCTCCTGCACGATCGTCCATTGGACGCCGGGCACGATGTGGCCGGCCTTGATGCGGTCGATATAGGTCGGGATGGCGATCACGCCGTGGGAATCGTGGCCGGCGAGGTTCGCGTTGACGCAACCGGTCGCGACCGCGTCGGCTTCCTCGTCGGACGCTCCGGCGGCCCGAAGCAACGCGGCGCTGACGCGCGTGAGGCGGTCGGCCTTGACGATCGGCATGGCGTTCCCTCGATGCCCGCCCTTGGCGGGCGTTGGTTGTTGAGGGCCATGGTCTCAAAGCGCAGGCGCGATATCAATCTCCCGTAAACCAAATCAGGGCTGCAAATCCGTAAAGGAGCCGTGCGCGGATGCCGCTGCTGGTGCGAAAGGCCGCCTCCACCGTAGTTTTGCGAATGGTTTTGCGCCACTCGTTCGCAGCTCGTTCACTTTGATTGCGGGTTTGCGGGAGGCAATAACGACCACTTAGGCGGTCGGCGCCGATAAAGTCCCGGGAAAAATGGCAGGAATGCCCGGGAGTTGAGACCTTGCAGACGACCCTCGCGCGCACATTTGCTGCGTTGAGTGCCGTCAACGAAGCCATCCTGTATGCGAAATCGCCCGAGGAGCTGTACCAGAAGGTCTGCGACGCCGGGTTTTCGAGCGGTGACTTTTTGGCGGTCTCGGTGTTCCTGGTCGAGCCGGATGGCCGGCGGCTGCGCTTTGCGGCCGGCTGCGGCGAGGACGTTGCCCGGCTGCGGTCCATCAACATCACCATCGAGGAAGGCACGCCGGAAGGATCAGGCGTCGGCGGCGAGGCGTTCCGCACGCAGCGCCTGTGCATCAGCAATGATTTCCTGAACGATCCGCGTTCGCTGGCCTGGCGCGATGGCGTCATGAAGGCGGGCGTTGGTGCGGCCGCGGCGCTGCCGCTGATCTGCAACGGGAAGAGCATCGGCGTGCTGTTCGTCACCCGCAGCGAGGCCGGATCGCTCGACGAGCAGATGGTCTCGCTGTTCACGCGCATGTCGTCCAACATCTCCTATGCGCTCGAAAATCTCGAGCGCGAAACGGCACGTGTCAGCGGCGAAAAGGCGATGCGTCGGCTGAACCGCATGTTCAGCGCCATCAGCGCGACCAACGAAGCCATCCTGCGCGCCAAGACCGAGCTCGAGCTGTACCAGCTCGTCTGTGACGCCTCCGTGCACAGTGCCAAGTCGATTGCGACCATCGTCCTGCTCCGTGAGCAGGGTTCGCACTGGTTGAAGCCGGTGGCCGGAACGGGCGAGAATCTCGAACTGGTCACCCAGGCCAGCTACTCGATCGATCCCGACAATCCATTCGGCCGCGGCATTTCCGGTGAAGTGTTCCGGACACAGAGGCCGGTCGTCGAGGACGACCTAGCCAGCCGCACCAAGGGAACGCCGTGGGAGCAGGCCAACATCAATACTGGCGTCGCGGCTTGCGTGGCCGCGCCGCTGATCAAGCGCGGCGACAGCGTCGGGGTGCTGCTGTTCTTCATCAGTCGGTCCTGGGCGAAGGACCAGGAGATCGTCGGCCTGCTGCTGCGCATGGCGGAGAACGTTTCCTTCGCGCTCGAGAATTTCGGTCGTGAGGCGGACAAGGCACGGATCGCCCAGGAGGAGGAGCGGCTGGCACGGATGTACGCCGCGCTCAGCGCCACCAATGAGGCGATTTTGCGCGCGCGATCGCGTGCCGAACTGTTCGATCTGGTCTGCGAAGCCACGGTACAAGGTGCAAAATTCGCCTCGACCACGATCTTTCTGGCCGATCTTGACGCCGAACTGCTCCGTGTCGCGTCGAGCTATGGGCCGCATGCGGAAGATTTGCGCAACTACACTTTCGCCCTCACCGACGCAGTGCCGGAGGGACGAGGGCTGACCGGAACCGCCTTCCGGACCCGCCAGACCTATATTAGCAACGACCTCCTGGCCGACCAGCGCATCAAGCCATGGCACGAAAGCGCGCGTCGCGCCGGCATACATTCTTCAGCGGCCTTGCCGCTGTTCAACGGCAGACGGGTCGAAGGTGTGTTCCTCTTCAATGCAGTGGAGCGCGATACATTCACTCCGGAGTTCGTCGAATTGCTCCAGCGGTTGCAGGCGAACGTCGCCTTTGCGCTGGAGAACTTCGACCGCGCGGAGGAGAAAGCTCGGGCCGACAGGCAGCGCCACAGGCTGGGCGGCATGTTCGAGGCGCTGTGCGCGACCAACGAAGCCATCATGCGCGCCAAGACGCGCGAGGAGCTGTTCGAGGTCGCCTGCCAGGCTGCCGTCCTCGGCGGGATGTTCGCCTCGACCACCATCGCGATCATGGATCCGAAGTGCGAATCCGTCCGCGTCGTCGCGGCGAAGGGACGCAAGCACGAGCGAATGCTCGGTCGCACCTGCGTCATCTCCGTCGATCATCCCGAAGGCAGCGGCCTGATCGGCACGTCGGTGCGGACCCGGCGGGCCTGCGTGATCAACGACTATCTGAACGATCCGCGCTCCGAGCATTGGCGCACCCAGGCGAACGAGGACGGTACCCGTGCGGCGGCGAGCTTCCCGCTGCTGCGCGCAGGTCGCGAGCCAATCGGCATCCTGCTGTTCCTCGCGCCCGAGGAAGATACCTTCACGCCCGACCTCGTCGAGCTGCTGGAGCGCCTCGCGGAAAACGTCTCCTTCGCGCTCGCCAATTTCGACCGCGCCGAAGAGAAGGCTCGTACCGAGGAGCAGAAGGAGCGCCTGACGCTCATGTTCGCGGCGCTGAGCGCGACCAACGAAGCGATCATGCGGGCGAAGTCCCGGGCCGAATTGTACGAGCTGGTCTGCCAAGCGGCGGTGCTCGGCGGCAAGTTCACCTCGACCACCATCGCGCTCGCCAGTGCCGACAGCGACCAGCTCGAGATTGTGGCGACCGCCGGACCATCCTCCGAGACGACGCGGAACGTCAGGCTGTCCATCGACGCCGCGCGCCCCGAAGGCCGTGGCATGAGCGGAACGGCGTTCCGCACCCGGCAGCCCTGCATCAGCAACGACTATCTGAACGACGACCGGGTCGCCACTTTCCATGCCATCGTTCGCAACGACCGGGCGCGGTCGGGTGCCGCATTCCCGCTGATCGCACACGATCAGGCCGTCGGCGTCATGATCTACATGTCGACCGAGCACGCGGCGTTCACCGGCGAGTTCGTCGAGCTGCTCCAGCGCCTCGCCGACAACGTCTCCTTCGCGATGGAGAATTTCGATCGCGCCGACGAGAAGAACAAGGCCGACGAGCGCATCGAATATCTCGCGTCCCATGACAGCCTGACCAACCTGCCGAACCGCGAGACGTTCAACGGGCTCTTGCGCGCGGCGATCGATACGGCGCTGCGCCACGAACATCGGTTTGCGCTGCTGTTCATCGACCTGGACCGGTTCAAGGTCATCAACGATTCGCTCGGCCATGAGGCGGGCGACCTGCTCCTGCTCGAAGTCGCCGATCGGCTGCGCAGCGCGCTGCGGGCGAGCGACGTGGTAGCTCGGCTGGGCGGTGACGAGTTCGTGGTCATTCTCGACCAGTGCGGCGAGATCGACGACGTCCAGCGCATTGCAACCGGGCTCCTGACGGCCCTCGCGCAGCCGATGGAGCTTGCCGGGCACGAGTGTCACACCACGGCCTCGATCGGCATCGCGATGTATCCGGCCAACGGAGCCGACGCGCAGACGCTGACCAAGAATGCCGACATGGCGATGTACCTCGCCAAGGAAGACGGCAAGAACGGCTATCGCTTCTTCTCCAAGGAGGTGAAGACGCAGTCGATCGAGCGGCTGTCGCTGGAAAGCGCGCTGCGCCGGGCGCTGGAGCGCGAGCAGTTCGCGCTGAACTACCAGCCCAAGGTGGACATCGAGACCGGCCAGATCACCGGCGTCGAGGCGCTGCTCCGCTGGACGCATCCCGAACTCGGCAGCATATCGCCGGCGCAGTTCATTCCGCTCGCCGAGGAGACCGGCCTGATCGTTCCGATCGGCCGTTGGGTGCTGAAGGAGGCCTGCGCGCAGGCCATGGCCTGGCAGCGCCGCGGGCTGCTGCCGCTGTCGATGGCGGTGAACCTGTCACCGCGGCAGTTCGCCGACGAGCATCTGTTGCAGGATGTCGACGAGGCGCTCGCGGCGAGCGGCATGTCGCCCGTGCTGCTCCAGCTCGAAGTCACCGAGAGCATGATGATGCGCAACGTCGGGCGCGCGTTGAAGGTGCTCGACGCGATCCAGAGCCGCGGCATTCGCCTTGCCATCGACGACTTCGGCACCGGCTATTCATCGATGTCGCTGATGAAGCACTTCCCCATCGACACCATCAAGATCGACCGCTCCTTCGTGCGAGATCTGCCGCATGACAGTGAGGACCAGGCGATCGCGCAGGCGATCATCAGTATGGGCAAGGCGCTCGGTATGACGGTGGTCGCCGAGGGCGTCGAGAACGCCGAGCAGGAGGCGTTTCTGCGGACCCATGGCTGCGACGAGATGCAGGGCTACCTGATCGCAAAGCCGCTGCCGGCGCGGCAGATGGCCGAGCTGCTGCGACCTACGGCGCCGCCGCTCCAGCCCGAGCAGGGCGCAGGTGACGAGGCGGAGATCACATCACGGCTGAAACGCGCTGTCGTCTGACGGCAGCGGGTGCAACTCGCGAATGGCGTGATCATCACCCTCGGACTTGCTTGGAAAATCCTGGGGCCCCGTCAGCGACGTCTGCTCGACGAACAGCGCGAGGATCGCACGCGCGCCGTCGGCGAAGCTCGCGCTTTCGTGCAAGCCAAGCTCGCAACACAATGTGCCGCTCATCGGCTCATGGTCGTCGACCACCGCCATGGCGGGCCCCCACCACCAGGCCGGCGCCGGCGAGCGCTCGCCCTCGGGCACGGCGTGCCAGCGGGCGAACTCGTCCATCACGCGCTCGAACTCCAGGCGTTGAGCCTGATGCATTGCTTCGGTGCTCCCTTTCCCGCGCCCGAAAACAGGCCGATCAGTTAAGAACTTGGTGACGGCCTTGACGCGGTGAGAAAATCCGCTCGCGGAAATCCTGGCGAGCCATTCAGGCCGACCTCATCGTCGGCCACGTGAAAAAAACAGGCGACTGGGCATTTGCCGGCGCCGACCGCGTTGGAGTGTTCTAGCCGCCAAGGCTGCCGCCTGGCAAGGCGCGGAGTCTACAGATGCCTAACGCGAGTTTAGCAGAAGCCTCGTCGTGCGGCTACGCTAGCGGTTGAACGGCCGATTGCGGCTGAACAAGAGATAGAGCGCGCGAGGATTGGTCGTCAGATAGCGCCAGAACAGGCGCCGCGGCTCGAGCAGGGTGCGCCAGGCCCATTCCAGCCCGATCGTCCGCATCCATTTCGGCGCGCGGCTCCGGCTGCCGGACAGGAAATTGAACAGGCCGCCCGCGGTCTTGATGATCCCGACATTGGTGAGGTGTGGCGTGTACTCCTCGACGAAGGCCTGCTCGAAGGGAACGCCGAGTGCGACCCAGAGATAATCCGGCGCGAGCATGTTGATCTCGTCGACCTTGGCTCGCAGCGCATCGCCACGGAGATAACCGTGACTGTGTCCGACGATCTTGAGGTTCGGATACATCTTCTGAACCTTGGCGACCGCAGCAGCGTTTTCGGCCTCGCTGGCGCCCAGCATGTAGAACGTCCGGCCGGCGGCCTCGGCCTTGCGGGCGACGACATGGAAGAGATCGGTGGTCGCGACGCGCTCGGGCAGCGGGAACCAGGATTGCAGCTTGGAAGCCGCGACCAGCGGCTGGCCGTCGGCATTGATCAGGTCGGCGGAGCGGAACAGGCGCTCGGTTTGCGGCTCGGTCGAGCAGCGCGCCAGCACTTCACCGTTGGCGGAGGTCAGATAGAGCGGGCGGCCGACGCGATGACGCGGGTCGGTCGCCTCGATCATGAAATCGGCGGTCGCTTCCAGGTCGAGTGCGGCCATGCGAAGACCACCGACGGTGATCCGTGGGACCTCGGCCGTTGCGGTGCGTCCGACCTGATTGACGCGGCGCTCAAGCATATTGTTTGTCTCGCTGGCGCGATTGGGTCGCGGGATTGAGCTCGTTGAGGATGACACCGACGAGCTTGCGCTCGGCAGCGCCAAGCGCGGTGAGGATGTCTTCCATGGCTTCGTTGATGTCGAGGTGAGTGGGCAGCACGGCCACCAGCGCGTCGGCTGCATCGAGCAGCTTGCGGTCGGCGGCGTTGAGCGGCATCGCCGGCCCATCGAGAATCACGAGATCGGTGCCGTCTGCGGAACGTGCCTGCACCACAGCCTTGCGGATGGCCTCGGCGGCCTTGCCGGCATCGCCGTCGGCGACGGGCAGCACAGAAATGCCGTTCGCGGTCTTGATCTCGCGCGAGGCCTTGTTGCCGATCGAGAGCCAGCCGAAGCGGCCCGGCTCGCTCTTGCCGGGGCGGCTAATCTTGCTGGAGAGCTGGTGGGCCTGGTGATCGGTGTCGATCATCAGCACGCGCGTGCCGTCGCGAGCGGCAGCGAGCACGAAGTTCAGCGCGGCGACGCTGCGGTCGGCCGTCGCCCCGGCGCCGACGATCGCAATCACCGGCATGGTCTTGCCTGCCGCATGCCGCGTCGCCGTGGCGCGCATATCGCGCATCGCGTTGATGAGCGTCGTCAGCGGAAATCCAGGACGGAGGGTCGGCCAGCCCAGCCGGGTGAGATCGACCGTATTGCCGACGGCGAGGATGGCGCCGAGCGTGCGCATGACGTCGGCTTCCTGGAGGCGTGCGATCAGCGGCTTTTCGACCAGCGTCAGCGGCGGCGCCTGTGGCGCGGAGGCGTCGTCGACCGGTGCCTTGGGAGCCTCCGGGACTACCGTGCGCTCGCGGCGGGTTGGCTCCGGCTCCATTGCGCCGGCGGATAGTTGCCTGACGGCGACGAACCAGCCGGCGGCGGCGAGCGAGCCGAACAGGAAGCCGATCATGGCGAACAGGCTCATCGCCGGCGGGAACGAGCGCCGCTGCGGCACAGTGGCCTCGCCGATCACGCGGGCCGCCGATGTGTTCAGGCTTTCCTGCTCCTCCGTCTCGCGCGAGCGCTTCAGGAATGATTGATAGACATCGCGGCTGGCTTCCGCCTCGCGCTCGAGCTCGCGCAGACGCACCGCGGCCTGGCTGAGCTGCACGCTCTGCCGTTTCTGCGTCTCCAGCGCCCGGTTCAGCGACGCCTCGTAGTCGCGTGCGCGCGTCAGGTCGTTCTTGGCAGCCTGCGCGAAGCGGTCGATCTCCTCGTTGATGGTGCGCTTGAGATCCTCGACCTGCTTCTCGGTCTGGCGCAGCGCCGGATGCCGCGGCCCGAGCTCGGCGGCCTGCTCCGCGTATTTCTTGCGCGCATCGGCATATTGAGCGCGCAAATTCGCGATGGTCGGCGATTGCAGGGCTTCCGGAATGGCACCGGCATCGGTCGCGGTGCGCCGGCTCGCCTCGATCTGGTCGTAGCGCGCCTGCGCGTCCAGTGTCGCCGCGCGCGCCGCGGCAAGCCGCTGGTTGCTGGCGGAAAGCTGCTGGTCGCTGATGAGCGTGTCCTGGGTGCCGACGAAATTGTTCTGCGCCTTGTAGGTCGCCAGCGCCGTCTCGGCCGTACGCAGCCGCTCGCGCAGCTCCTTCAGCCGGCCGGACAGGTCGTTGGTGGCGCGCCGCGCCGCCAAAGCCTGCGAGTTGCGCGACTCCGCGAGATAGACGTTGGTCAGCGTGTTGGCGAGCATCGCCGCCTTCGCCGGATCGGTCGACCAGACCTCGACGTCGACGATGAAGCTCTTCTCGGTCTTGCGGATCGTGATGCGCCGATTCAGCGCCTCCAGGGCGCCAAGCTGAACTTCCTTCTTGTCGTCCGCGGAGGGAGCGCGGCCCTGGAGACCGATCAGGCCAAGCAGCGACGACATCAGGCTCCCGCCGTCGCCGCCACCGAACTCGGGGTCCTTCTCGAGATTGGCCTGCTGGATGACCTGGAGGAGGACGCTGTTGGAGGTGATCAGGCGCGCCTGGCTCTCCACCACCATGGACATGCCGGAAACGTCCTGCGCGCGCGGCGTCAGCTCGCGGTCGACGAGTTGCAGCTCGCGCGGATCGACATAGAGCTGGGCGGTTGCGGTGTAGCGCGGCGTCAGGCTCTTGCCGACGGCGACCGCGAGGCTCGCGCCGATCAGACCGGCGGCTGCGATTGCAGCCTTGCGCCGCCAGAGCAGATGGACGAGCTCGAGCACGTTGAAGCCGGCCGATGGCGCGGGTTGCCCGACCGCTCGCTTCGATCGCTCTATCGGCTGGTCATAGTCAAGCATGATCCCCAGCTTTCACTCCAACTGCCGCAGGCTGAGGGGCTACTCTTCGGGTTACGCGCCGCGCCCCGGATATAGGCGCTGAACAAACGCAACAGGGAAAATTAACCATACTCATTGAGGGACTATTCACTGAAATGGCAAACAAAGCGTTTAAGCGCATGTCAGCGCGCGGCGCGTCGTTGTGACGCTTCAACCGCCGCAGTCCCCCGGAGATTAACGGTTCGTTACCGCGCACGCGGTGGAGCGTGCTCGTGTCCGACGGCGCGGCGTCGCGGGCAGGGCCCGCGTGTCGGATATCGTAGTGCGCCGTCGTCATGGTCGTCAGCGTTTTCGCAGGATGACGTGATAGTCGCCGCGTCGCACGTCGGTGCCGCGCGGCAGCATGAAATTCAGCACCGCTACGCCGGCATCGACGAGAGCGGCGAACAGCGGCTTGCGCTTGCGCATCTCGGGATAGCGCGGGCTTTCGACCTCGCGGCGGTAGATCGTCTCGAGCCCGTGCGCATCCGCAAATGCTTCGAGATTGGGAAGCGTCACCAGCGGGTGGAAGAAGGTCGGGAACGGCGCTTCGCCCGGCTCGCCTGCATTCTTGATGCCGCGGACATGGCGGTAGAACCAGACGTGGAACCAGTGCGGCGAATATTTGGTGACGACGCCGGACAGCGAGCGCGGATTGGGCGCGCCGATCAGGATCATCCCGCCGCGCCTCAACGCCTCGCAGAAATTCTTCAGCGCGGCCTCGACGTCGGGCAGATGCTCGATCACGTTGTAGCAGATGACGAGATCGACACTCTCCGGCCTGAAGCGGTAGGTCTGGACGTCGCCGAGGATCGCTTCCTGGGCATAGTCGTTGTTGCGGATCTGGTCCTCGTCGATATCGACGACGGTGACGTGGCCGCGGTTGAGGATCTCCAGCGGCAGGAAGCTGCTGGAGCCGCCGCCGGCCTCGTAGATCGCGAGCTGACCTGGCGGCAGCTCGCGGCGCAGGACGTCGTGAACGGCGAGCAGGCTGTCGCGCGCCTCGCCCGAGACGAGGTCGAGCAGTGCCTTTGTGTGTGCCGGCGGAGTTATGGCGCTCGCATCAATGCGGGTCGTAGTCGCGAAATCGATCGTGGCTTGTTTATTCATGTTCTTCAATCGCGCGGGTTCGTTTCAAATTACAGGGAATCTCTCGCACGCTCGAAGAGCAAATTCGATGCCGCCGGAGCGCGATTGGTTGCGGTGCTTACGGTTGAGTTAATGCGAGGGTCCGTTAACTACGGCATCGTCCGCATCGTACCGCGGCTGCGCGCTGGATCGAAAATTGCAGAAGCACCTCGACGCAAATTCGCAAGGAAAAACCGTGAAAGCGGCGATGTGGATGACGATGAGCTTGCAGGCGAGGCCGGATCCCGCGGTTTACGCACCTGCACCGCGCCCAACGGCGTCATTCGGCATGAGGCAACGTTCCGCGGGACAGCGCCATATTGGGACATCTGTGTTTCGCAGCAAGCTTGCTGTGCCGTCCTGGAGCAGGGGTTTTTCAACACATCTCGGCCATTCAACGATATCATGACCCTGATCCCGACCGAGCTGTCCACGAGCCGCATCACCGACGCCGTGCGCGACCCCAACCGGGAGATTGCCGCGAGTTCGCGCGTTCTCGACCTGTCGGTCGGCACCGTCGTCTGCATTCCCTGCTTTCGCCGGCCGCAGCATTTGCGGCTGACGCTGGAATCGCTGGCGGGCCAGCGCACGCCGCGCTCCTTCGCCGTGGTCATGGTGGAGAACGACTTCGCGCGGCGCGAGAGCGCGCCGGTCGCCGCCGAGTACCTGGATGCCGGAAAACTTCAAGGCATCTGCCTGGTCGAGCAGCGGCAGGGCAATTGTCAGGCAATCAACGCAGCCTTCGAGACCGCGCAGATGTTGTTTCCGCTAGCCACCCGCTTCCTGATGATCGACGACGACGAGATCGCCTCGCCCGACTGGCTCGAGCTGATGGTTCGTACTGCGGAAGCGACCGGCGCGGACGTGGTCGGCGGTCCGGTGCTGCCGCTCTTCGACGACGACAGCAAGCCGTGGCTCGCGCGCCATCCCGCTTTCTGTCCGGCCTATGATTACAGCGGCGCGGTGCCGCTGATCTATGGCTGCGGCAATTGCCTGATCACGCGTTCGGTGTTCGACCGGCTCGGCACTCCGGCCTTCGACCTCCGATTCAATTTCCTCGGCGGCGGCGACTGCGATTTCTTCGTGCGGTGCCGGAACGCCGGCATGACATTCCACTGGACCGCGGAAGCCGTAATCACCGAGACCGTGCCGCATGGCCGGACCAGCCTCGTCTGGATCGCAAAGCGTGGCCTGCGCATCGGCGCGATCAACTATCGGGTGCAGTTCAAGGCGGCAAAGACTGCGGCGGCGCGAACGCGTGTCTTTACGGCGATGCTGGGAAGACTGCCGCTGTCGCTGGTCCGCGCGGCGCGCTTGTCGTTCACGACCAAAGCCGTCGTCGCGATGCATCCCGTGATGGTCGCGTTCGGCAGCGCGCTCGCAGCCTTCGGCATCGAGCAGCGGCCGTATGAGGCCTCGAAGATCGTCTCCTGAAGCCTAGATACCGAAGCGGGCGAGAACGAGCTTCGCGAGCGATCGCGGCAGCGCGGTGAGCGACCGCTGCCCGACCATGCGCATATAGCTCAGGGCATCGCCATAGCGTCCGAAGCGGACGGCCTGGGTCGCCGCATAGGTGATGAGATGGATCTCGGCCGCCTGCCGCAGGCCCGGCCGGCTCTCCGGCGCGAGCTTGCCGAGGATCAACTCGTCGGCAAAGATGCGCTCTACTGCCGGAAAGAAGTCGCGCGGCGAGCGCGCGGCAGCGTTCATGGTGTTGGCAGTGTGGAGGCGATAGTCGAGCAGCAGCGCAGGCACGAACTGGAAGTCGCCGATCGCGGCCAGACGGCACCAGCAATGCCAGTCCTCGCAAAACTTGAGCCGCTCGTCGAACCCGCCCGACGTCCGGAACGCGTCAGCGCGCACCAGCATGATGCCGCCATTGACGATGAAGTTGCCGCGCGCGAGCCGCGCGAGCACATCGCCTGACGGCTTCTTGCGTCCTTGCAGGAGGTCGCGCCGGCCGATCGGCCGTCCATCACTGTCGATCAGATCGTAGTCGCCATAGACGAGGACGGCGGCGGGCGCGGCCTTCGCGGCCGCGACCAGCGTGGCTACTGCGCCGGAGCGTAGACGATCGTCGGCGTCGAGGAACAGCAGCCAATCTCCGTGTGCGGTGCGTGCGCCGAGATTTCGCGCCGCCGAGACGCCCGTGAGCTCGTTCGCGACCAGGTGCAGCCGGCTGTCGCGGATGGATCTGACGATCGCTACGGTGTCGTCGCTCGAGCCGTCGTCGATGACAATGACTTCGCCGACATCCGCGCTTTGCGCGAGCGCGCTGTCGATCGTCTCGCGGATATAGGCGGCGGCGTTCTTGGCGGGAATGACGATGGAGACGAAGCTGGCCGAACGTGCAGTGCGATTGGCGCGCTCCTCGGCGGGCGACGGCTCGCCCAGCGGTGGGTCAAGGATGGCGCCGGTGGTGGTCAATTTGACGCCTCGTCGTCTGGAGCTGCGTTTTTAATGGTTCGTTAACCAGGCCGCATATGGGCCCCGGCGCCGCACGATGGCGGCTTGGGTCGCCACTGATGATAGCCAGATAAGGGTCAAAGCTTTGCAGCAAAGGCCGCTCAAAGCCGGCTTTTGCATATTAGCGTTAAACCCCCGACGCGAGGCGTGTCCGGCAAGCCTGCTGGTTGACGAAAGGTTAGCACGGGTCGGTTAAGGGTGACCGATGGATCGCAGTGCCGCTGACATGACTGGCGTTGGGGCCCGGCCGCTCGGTCAGGGCCTGCGCGCATTCGTCGCCGGGCTCAACGTCCTCGAGGCCGCGCGCTGCGTCCTTGCCGTTGCGGCGCTGCTCCTGGTGCTGGTGACGCTGGAACCGTTCCCGGATTTGCGCAATGCCGACCTCGCCACCGCCGCCTCGGGCCGGATGGCGCTGTCCTATATCGCCTTTGCGGGGCTCGCCGCCGCTGCCGTGCTCTTGACGTTCGCGCAAGACGCGCCGTCGCTTAAGACCCTCGTGACGCCGCTGCATCTCTGTTTCGTCGGCTGGATGCTGATCAATATCGTCTTCTCGGAGAACCGCGGCGTGTCCGCGCAGCGTTTCGTGCTGACGGCGAGCGTGTCGGCGCTCGCCATCCTGCTGCCGCTGCTGCCGCCGACGCAGAAGAGCTTCAACCGGTGCCTCGGGCTCGCCGCCCTCGTGCTGCTCGCTTTGTGCTATCTCGGCGTCATGCTGGCGCCGCAGCTCTCGATCCACACCGCGGCCGATATCACCGAGCCGCAGCTTGCCGGCGACTGGCGCGGCACTTTCGGCCACAAGAACGTCGCCTCGCCGGTGATGAGCTGCCTCGTCTATCTCGGCATCTATCTCACCGCCGTCGGCTCCTTGGTGATGGGACCCGTCATCGCAGCGCTTGCCGGCATCTTCCTGATCTTCACCGGCGGTAAGACCTCGTCGGTGCTGTGTCTCGTGATCTACGTGCTGGCCTCGGTCGTTTACCTTACCCGCAGCCTCTGGCTGAAGCGGCTGATCTGCCTCGCGCCGCTGATCGTGATGAACCTGCTCACCGTCGGCAGCGTCGCAAGCCCTACACTGGCGTCGATCACCCGGGCCCTCCCGGTCGATCCCACCTTCACCGGCCGCAGCGACATCTGGGAGTTTGCGCTCACCGCGGTGGCCGAGAAGCCGATCCTCGGCCATGGCTACGCGGCGTTCTGGGACGACGTCACCGAGCGGCAGACCGCAAAAGGCGCCGAATGGGCGGTGTCTGCGGCGCATAGCCACAACAGCTATCTCGATCTCGCCGTCACCATCGGCCTGCCCGGCCTTTTGCTCGTGATCCTGATCTTCGTCTTCACCCCGCTCAACAATTTCCAGGCGGCGCAGCGCGGCAGTCGCAGCGGCGCGCTAGCAAAGCTCTTCCTGACGATCTGGCTGTTCGGCCTGTATTACGGGACGACCGAGACGTTCCTGCTCGACCGGCAGAATCCAACCTGGTTCATGTTCGTGCTCGCGGCCGCCGGCCTGCACTTTCTTGCCAGGTTCCAATGCGTGGACAAGGCGGAGTCCTGAGCCGCCGACGGCTTGTCGCAGGGCGACGAGGCTCCGTACGTCTCAGATCGGGACACGAGCCGTTCTGCGTGGGAGCGCGACGGTATCAGCTTAACGATAAGCAGCGACGTAACTTGTGGTTGGCGACAAAACGTTATTCATCTGGAAACGTTCAGCAACTGTGTGCCCAGGGCGGATGGCGTTTCTCAGCGTCGAGCAACTAGACGGTCGGGTGACCAGCGCGTCCGGAATCGCGGTCGATTTCGTGCGCGACTGGAAGCAGGCCGCGTCGCGCCTGGGTGCGGGCCATCGCACGGCATTCCAGCATGGTGACTGGCTCGCCGCCTGGTACGACGCATTCCGTAACGTCTCTCCGCTGATCGCCGTGATCTCGGATGCCGCGAACGGCGGGGCCATCGCGCTGGTGCCGATGATCAGCCGCAGCAAGGGCGGCGTACGCATCGTCGAGTTCGCCGATCTCGGCGCGTCCGACAACAACGCGCCGATTCTGGCGCCAGGCGCCGCATGCGATGCGGCCGGCGCGCGCGCCATCGGCGATGCCCTGGTTACTGGCTTGCGCACGTTGCCGGATCGCTTCGATCTGTTGCGCTTGCAGAAGATGCCGGCCTATGTAGGCGGCAAGCCGAACCCGCTGGTGTCGCTCGGCCGTGTCGGATCCTGCTCGCTCAATGGCAATCTGGTGCTGACGGGCGACGATTATTCGGACTACCGCACCTCGATCAAGCGCATGCAACTGCCTCGCTGCTGGCGCGTCTTCAGCCGTCACGCCGGCGCGCGTTTCGAGATCGCGACCGATGTCGATCATGCGCTGATGTTACTCGATGCGATGGACGTCCAGCAGCAGCGGCGCATGAAGCAGCTCGGGCGAAAATTCGTTCTCAGCGACGAGACTCACGCGAAATTCTATCGCGACGTGGTCCGGCAGGGCGTTGCCGAAGGCTATGCGATCGTCTCTGCGCTGGTGTGCGACGAGGGCATCATCGCGACCTCGCTGGGGTTGAGATACGGCGCGACCTACTATCTGCTGCGCATCAGCAATGCCGGCAGGCCGTGGTCGGCCTGCTCGCCGGGTCTGCTTGTGACCGAGCGGACGATGGCGGCCTTGCACCAGCAGGGCGTGCGCCGTTTCGATCTCAGCATCGGCAATCACGACTACAAGCGTCGCTTCTGCGCCGTGCCGCTCCCGCTGACAGACGTCAGCGTCGCGTTGTCCTGGCGCGGCGTGCCCTATGCGCTGCGCGATCATGCAGCCCAGGGCCTGCGCCGCCATCCGCGGCTAGCCGCTCTTGCGAACCGCGCGATGGGCAACGCTGCGCGCTAGCCGGGCACACTTCACTGTCCCGTGCATTCGGCGCAATGAAGCCGGCCGCGCGAGGCGCGGAACAGGCCGCGGCAATACCAGCGCCGGGCCAGTGCCTGGACGGGCTTGCGGATAATCTGCGCCATCAGAAGAATTTCGAAGGCCATGCGTTGCTCCTGCACGCTGAGATGGGGCGGCATCCGCAAAAGAGAACGCCGCCCCGAACGCATCAGCCATGCAGCTTGTTCGCGGTCTCCGCGATCACGCGTCCTTGATAGCGCGCGCCGGCGAGCTCGTTGGCGCTGGGTTGGCGGCTGCCGTCGCTGCCGGTGATCGTGGTGGCGCCGTAGGGCGCGCCTCCCGTCACTTCGTCCAGCTTCATCTGGCCGGCAAAACCGTAATTCAGGCCGACCACGACCATGCCGAAATGCAGGAGGTTGGTGATGATCGAGAACAACGTGGTCTCCTGGCCGCCATGCTGGGTCGCGGTCGAGGAGAAGGCGCCGCCGACCTTGCCATGCAGCGCGCCCTTGGCCCAAAGCCCGCCGGCCTGGTCCAGAAAGTTCGCCATCTGCGAGGACATCCGACCGAAGCGGGTGCCGGTGCCGACGATGATCGCGTCGTAATTCGCGAGGTCCTCGACCTTGGCGACCGGAGCAGCCTGGTCGAGCTTGTAATAGGAGGCCTTGGCGACCTCGGCCGGCACGAGCTCGGGCACGCGCTTGATATCGACGGTGGCGCCTGCCTCGCGCGCGCCTTCGGCAACCGCGTTGGCCATCGCTTCGATGTGGCCGTAGGCGGAATAATAGAGGACGAGAACTTTAGCCATGGGTGGTCTCCGTTGTGATCGATGTTGAAAGAAATGCTGGGCCGTCATGCCCGGGCAAAAGCGCGAAGCGCGTCTTCGCCGCAGAAGTCCCGGGCATCGACGTACTTGTTTTCCGTGCAGAGAGGCGTGGATGGCCGGGACATAGGCGAGCGGAAGCGACACCGTCCTACGGACGGCTATGCCCGGCCATGACGGAGAGCGTTGTTACGCCGCGTCGACCAGCACCAGCTCGGAGTCTTCGAGCGCCGTGATCTTCAGGCTCTCCTCGTCGCGAATGGCGGCGCCATCGCGGGCATTGATGCGTACGCCGTTGATCTCGACTGCGCCGGCGGCCGGCACGAGATAGAGGTGACGCGAGCCTTGCGGCTCGTACTCCGCGCTCTCGCCTGCCTTCAGCGTGGTCGCGAGCACCCGCGCATTGGCGCGGATCGGCAGCGCCTCCTTGTCGGCCTGAAAGCCGCTGGCGATGGTGACGAGCTTGCCGTTGCGGTTTGCCTTCGGAAACGGTTTGGATCCCCACGTCGGCTGGCCGCCGTGCCCGACCGGCTCGATCCAGATCTGGAAGATCTTGGTCTTCGTCGGCTCGAGATTGTACTCGGAATGGCGGATGCCGCTTCCCGCGCTCATCACCTGCACGTCGCCGGCTTCAGTGCGGCCCTTGTTGCCGAGGCTGTCCTGATGGGTGATCGCGCCTTCGCGCACATAGGTGATGATTTCCATGTTGGCGTGGGGATGAGCGGGAAAGCCGGTGTTCGGCGCGATCTCGTCATCGTTCCAGACGCGCAGTGCGCCGTGGCCCATGTTTTCGGGATCGTAATGGCCAGCGAAGGAGAAATGATGCTTCGCCTTGAGCCAGCCGTGATCGGCGCCGCCGAGCTTTGCGAAAGGTCTGAGTTCGATCATGTTCGTGATTCCTTGCTTGAATTTGTCTAGGTCCGGATCACGCGCCGAAGCCGCCATCGACGTTGAGCACGGTGCCGGTAACGAAGGAAGCTTCCGGGCTCGCCAGGAAGACGACGCCGGCTGCGACTTCCTCGGGCTGGCCGAAGCGCTGCAGCGCGTGCTGCTTGCGCTGGGTCTCGGCGAACTCGCCGCCGTCCTTCGGATTCATGTCGGTGTCGATCGAGCCGGGCTGCACCACGTTGACGGTGATGCCCCGCGGACCGAGATCGCGGGCCGCGCCCTTGGTGTAGCCGACCACTGCGGCCTTGGTGGCGACGTAGTCGGCAAGACCGGGGAACGAGGCGCGGTCGGCGAGCATCGAGCCGACGGTGACGATGCGGCCGCCTTCACCCATCAATTGCGAAGCGGTGCGGATCGCCGCGATCACGCCGTGCACGTTGACGGCATCTAGGCGCGCCAGTGCCGCGGTGTCGGCCTTGGGATCGTCGATGGCGCCGCCGGCGGCGACGCCGGCATTATTGACGAGGATGTCGAGACGGCCGAATTCCCTGGCGACGTCGTTGACAAGCTTTTCGACGTCGCCGACCGAGGCCTGGTCGGCCTTGAAGGCACGCGCCTTCACGCCCTTGGTCTTCAGTTCGGCGACCACGGCTTCGGCCTTGTCGGGCGAAGCGACGTAGCTGATGGCGACGTCGGCACCTTCATCGGCGAGAGCGCGGGCGGAGGCCGCGCCGATGCCGCGCGAGCCGCCGGTGACGAGAGCAACCTTTCCTGAGAGCTTCTTGATCATTGGATTTCTCCATTCCCTGAATGTCTGATGACCCCTTGGATATGCTGTCACCTGTGGTATAGAAATAGAAACTGTCGAAACGCATTGTTTCCATAAACGTCGCTGACGGGCTGGCACCCATGGCAAAACTTCCGGATTTCGAGGCGCTCGCGATCTTCGCAAAAGTCGTGGAATTACGGTCATTTGCAGCCGCCGCCGGCGAGCTTGCGATGTCGAAGGCGACCGTCTCCAAGGCGGTGACGCGGCTCGAGGAGCGGCTTGGTGCGCGGCTGTTCAATCGCACCTCGCGCCGGCTCGCGCTGACAGACGCCGGCCACAAGCTCGCCGAACGGGCGACGCGTTTGCTGGCCGATGGCGAGGCGGCGGAGAACGAGGCGCTGGCCCAGTCCGTCGCGCCGCGTGGGCTGGTGCGGCTCGCCGTGCCCATGACCTTCGGCGTGAAGGCGGTCGCGCCCTTGCTGCCGGAGTTCTTCCAGACCTATCCGGAGGTCTCGGTCGATCTGCACCTGAGCGATGCCACCATCGATCTGATCGGTGAGGGCTTTGATGCCGCGCTGCGCATCGCGCGGCTGCCGGATTCCTCGCTGATCGCGCGGCGGCTCTTCACCATGCCGCGCTACACGGTCGCCGCGCCGTCGTATCTCAAGCGCCACGGCCGGCCGACGCATCCGATGCATCTCGCCGAGCACAAATGCTTCAGCTACGCCTATCTCTCCACGCCCAACATCTGGCACTACACCAACAGTGCGGGCGAGCAGGCGAGCGTTCGTCCCGCAGGGCAGTTGCGCGTCAACAATGGCGAGGCGGTAATGCCGGCGCTGCTCGCCGGGCTCGGCATTGCCGATCTTCCCGAGTTCATCGTCGGTGAGGCCATCGCATCCGGCGAGGTAGAGGTGATCCTGAAGGACTGGAAGCAGGCCGAAGGCGCCGTGCATCTCGTCACCCCACCCGGCGGCCCGCGCCCCGCGCGCGTCGAGGTGCTTGCCGAGTTTCTCGCGGCAAAATTGCCGGGCACATGCAGGCGGCAGACGAAGAAGCGCGCGAAGGTGGGCTAGCTGGTAGAGAGAGTACGCTGCTCCCATAACCTCGTCATTGCGAGCGCAGCGAAGCAATCCAGTGTCTTTCCGCGGTGGGGTTCTGGATTGCTTCGCTGCGCTCGCAATGACGTTGTGGAAGTAGGTGGAGCTAGGACAACTTCATCCCATCCCTGACAACCACGCGCAGATTCGGTTTCAGCGTTTCTTCCAGCTGCGCCTTCAGCTCATGCACTCGCGGATCGCTCGAGCGCGCGGTGCAGGCTGAATATTGATTGACTGATAGCACCAGCGCGCGCCGTGCCTCCGGCGTTCGCGTCAGATCCGGCTTTGCAAGCCGCAGCACAATGTCGGCGAGATTCACCAGCATCTCGTCCAGTGCGCCATCGATCGTGCCAATCTCGTTCATCCCGTGGTCTCCCGCGAATTCAATCACGCGCGGCGGGATCCGTTCCTGCGCTTTGAGATGCAGGGATAACAGTTCGCAAATGTTGCCATCGCTTGGCACCAAATGCACAGATGCGGCACGGTGGTACCTTCGTTCGTGCGCGTCGTCGCGCTACTCTGCTGGAAACAACAAAGACGGGGGAGGGGCTGATTATGAACCGACGCGATCTCTTGCGTGCCGCGGCGCTTGCGCCGCTTGCACAAACAGCGCTGACGCGCGCCGCCTTCGCGCAAAGCTATCCCTCGCGCAACATCACCATGATCGTGCCGTTTCCGGCCGGCGGCCAAGCCGATCTTGCGGCGCGTCCCGTCGCGATGGCGCTGGAGCGCATCCTCGGCAAGTCGGTCATCGTCGACAATCGTGCCGGTGGCGCTGGCGGATCGATCGGCAATGCAGCTGCCGCGCGCGCCGAGCCGGATGGTTACACGCTTCTGATGACATTGTCCTCGCTCGCGGTGCTGCCGGAAGCGGACCGGCTGTTCAACCGGCCGGCCGCCTATGAGGTCTCGCAGTTCACGCCGATCGCGCGCGTGCTTGCCGATCCGACGCTGCTCGCAGTGCCGGCGTCGGCGCCGTGGAAGACCGTGCAGGAATTCGTCGACGACGCGAAGAAGCATCCCGGGCAGATCACCTACGGCTCGTCGGGGCCTTACGGCACGCTGCACGTTGCGATGGAGATGTTTGCCGTCAGCGCCGACATCAAGCTGCTGCATGTGCCATTCCGCGGCGCAGGTCCCGCACTGACCGCGATCCTCAGTGGTACCGTGCAGGCGATCGCGGCGGCGCCCGGCACGCTGAAGCCGCAGGTCGACGACGGCAAGCTGCGCGTTCTCGGCAATTGCGGCGCGCAACGCATCGCAAGCTTCCCCGACGTGCCGACTTTCCAGGAGCTCGGCTACAAGGACGTCGAGATGTATATCTGGGCAGGCCTGTTCGGGCAGAGCGCGCTTCCGGCACCGATCGTCGGCCGTTTGCGCGAGGCGATGGGGCAGGTGATGAAGAGCCCGGATGTCCTCAAGACATTCGAAGCCGCGGGCAGTCTCGTCGCCTATCAGGACGCGCCGGAGTTTTCGCAGTTCGTCGCGACCGACAGCGCGCGGCTGATCGCGGCGGTCAGGAAGATCGGCAGGGTGGAATAGGTTCCGTTGCTGCTTTCACATTTTGTTGTTGGTCCAGAACCTTCGCGCGCCTCATTGATTGAGGAGCGTTTGAGAGAAAATGAGAAGGATCGGGACATGCGAACAGGGCCGATTGCGCTCGGTGTGGCGCTTGCGATCGGCGGTACGGTCGCCGCGAGCGCCGTCTCTGCCGAGGAATATCGCGGCACCATGGAACAACAGATGGCCTGCACGCCGGATGTCTGGCGCCTGTGCAGCGACCAGATCCCCGACGTGAACCGCATCGTCGCCTGCCTGCGGCAGAACACGCCGCAGCTTTCGAGCGGATGCCGCGCAGTGTTCGAAGCCAACAACCAGGCGCCGCCGCCGCAAGTGCCGCGTGGCAGGACCGCGCCGCCGCGCTACAACAACGTGCCGCCGGCTCCTGCGGCGCCCCCGCCGCGGCCTTATTACGATGACGACTACTAGCGCGTCTGACGAATAGCGCGGCTTAAGGTCGGTGCTCGCAGACGTCGACCCATTCGGCACTGACCAGCTCGGCCATCCGGTCGGGTGCGATGCGCACCGCGCTGTGGGTTGAGCCCGCGGCCGGCACCACGATGTCGAATGCCTTCAGCGACACGTCGCAATAGATCGGCAGCGGTGCCTTCAGCCCGAACGGGCAGACGCCGCCGACCTCGTGGCCGGTGATGTCGGCGACCTCTTCGAGCCCCAGCATCTTCGGCTTGCCGCCGAACTGCGCCTTCACCTTCTTGTTGTCCATGCGCGAGGTGCCGCTCGCGACGATCAGGATGACGCGCTCGCCGATCCGCAAGGACAGCGTCTTGGCGATGCGGCCGGGCTCGACGCCATAGGCCTCGGCGGCAAGCGGCACCGTCGCGGAGCTGATCGGCGATTCGATGACGGTGATGTCGGGAGCTTTCTCGGCGAAGAAGTCGCGAACGGATTGAATGCTCATAGGCGGGTGGCAATCTCGGGCAGTTCGGAAAGTGAGCGGACGCGGTGATCCGGCGCAAGGCCCAGCTCGTCGATCTGGGTCCGGATCGCCTTGAACATCGTCAGCGGTGCCACGAGATCGCTCTCGACGCAAGCCAGTGCCATGGCTTCCGGTGTCACCCGCTCGATCCAGGCGACGTTCAGTCCGAACGCCTTGGCGCCCGCGACGTCCCACGGATTTGAGGAGATGAACAGCACCTCGTCGGGCCGCGTGCCGAGCACCTCGCCGATCAGCGCATAGGCTTGCGGGCTCGGCTTGAAGACCTTCTTCGCATCGACGCTGATCGTGGCATCGAGCAGATGATCAAGGCCCGAATTGTGTACGAGCGCATTGAGCATGTCCGGGCTGCCATTGGAGAGGATGGCCAGTTTTCGCGGCTTCAGCGCTGCAAGCGCGTCGGCCGCATCCGGATAGAGGTCGAGATGCAGATATTTCTCGGTCACGCGCTCGAACGCCTCGCGCTCGTAAGCGAGCCCAAGCACACGCAGCGTATAGGCGAGCGAGTCGCGCGTGACTGCGGCGAAATCCTGGTAGCGCCCCATCAGTGAGCGCAACCAGGTGTATTCGAGCTGCTTGATCCGCCAGACTTGCGTGATGATCTCGCCGTAGCCCGGGAACGCATCTTCGGTGATCTCCGCGACCGACTGGATGTCGTAGAGCGTTCCGTAGGCGTCGAAGACGACGGCTTTGATCGTCACGCTGACCTCTTGGCTAGATCCCCAACAGCTTGCGCGCGTTGGCCTTGAGCACTTTCGGCCGGATCTCGTCGCGGATGTCGATCTTGGCGAAATCGGCCAGCCACCGGTCCGGTGTGATCACCGGCCAGTCCGAGCCGAACAGCATCTTATCCTGAAGGATCGAGTTGATATAGCGCACCAGGATCGGTGGGAAGTATTTCGGCGACCAGCCGGACAGGTCGATATAGACGTTGGGCTTGTGGGTCGCGACCGACAGCGCCTCCTCCTGCCAGGGGAAGGACGGGTGGGCGAGGATGATCTTGAGGTCGGGGAAATCCGCCGCCACGTCATCCATGTACATCGGGTTGGAATATTTCAGCCGCATGCCCATGCCGCCGGGCATGCCTGAGCCGACGCCGGTTTGGCCGGTGTGGAACAGCGCGATCGCGCCGCCATTGTTGATCTCTTCGTAGAGCGGGTATGCCATTCGGTCGTTGGCGTAGAAGCCCTGCATGGTCGGGTGGAATTTGAAGCCGCGGACGCCGTATTCCTCGATCAGCTTGCGCGCCTCGCGCGCGCCCAGCTTGCCCTTGTGCGGGTCGATCGAGACGAAGGGAATGAGGACGTCGAGATGCTCGGAGGCGACCTCGAGCATCTCGTAATTGTTGTAGCGGCGGAAGCCGGTCTCGCGCTCGGCATCGACCGGGAAGATCACGGCGGCGATGTTCTTGGAGCGGTAGTACGCCGCGGTCTCCGGCACGGTCGGCGGATGCTTGTTCGGCGACTTGAAGTATTCCGCCATCTGCGCCTGGAAATCGTCATAGCCGTCGTCGGGGTGGCAGCCGCAGGGTTCCTCGGCGTGGGTGTGGATGTCGATCGCGACGACGTCGTCGATATTGGGCAGCTTCAGCTTGGGCATTGGTTTCCTCCCGACGGGTTGCCAAATTGATTATATCATATAACGAATTTGGCAAGGCTCGGCCGAAACGAGCCGCAGCCGGCAAATTGGACAGATCGGGCCGATCCGGCCGCTTTCCTACTTTGCATGGGGTTGTTTTCAAGAATTTGGTGGTTCGGAACGGGGCAGTTAACATTGACATCACCTCCTCCCATGCCTTAAGAACCGCCCCGTCCCGGGCGGTCGGTCCGCCAGCGGGAAAAATCTCATTTTGCCACATTCGCGCGTGCCGAAACGGTAGTGCCGAACACGGCCTTTCGAACGTTCAGGATTCTGCCATGAAGGTCCGTAACTCGCTGAAATCGCTGCGCGGTCGCCACCGTGCCAACCGCCTGGTCCGCCGCAAGGGCCGGGTCTATGTGATCAACAAGGTGCAGCGCCGCTTCAAGGCTCGTCAGGGCTGAGTTCCCTGCCGAGGGCCTTCGCGCTCCCCGCAAGACCACGGTTTCACACGACTTTGACGCCGTCCTTGCTATGCAAGGGCGGCTTTGCGCGTTTACACTTTCACCATGGCAGTGAGATTCTTGTCCGCGCATTTCCTCCGTCTGGCCGCCTTGCTGGTCGCGCTGACGGTCGTCACCCCCGCTTTCGCGCAGGATGATCCAACCGGTCCGCCCGTGAAGCAGAAGAAGCTTCCCGAGGCGCCGGCCAAGCTGCCCAAGGTCGACCGCACCAAGAATCTCGATTTCCTGTTCGGTGCGCTGAAGGCCGCGCCCGATGATGTCAGCGCCAAGCATGTCGAGGCGCGGATCTGGGCGATCTGGCTGCAGACCCCCAGCGATACGGCGGCACTGCTGATGACACGGGCCAAGGCGGCCGTGGACGCTCAGAAGGTCGACGTCGCGATCAAGCTGCTCGATGCCGTCATCAAGCTCCGCCCCGACTATGTCGAGGCCTGGAACCGGCGCGCCACGCTCTATTACATGCAGAACGATTACGGCCGGTCGCTCGCTGACATTCGCGAGGTGTTGATCCGGGAGCCGCGCCATTTCGGCGCACTCGCAGGTCTCGGCATGATCATGCAGGAGATCGGCGACGAGAAGCGCGCGCTCGATGCCTATCGCAAGGCGCTCGCCATCAACCCGCACCTCGATAAGATCCCGGATCAGGTCAAGTCTCTGACCGAGAAGGTCGAAGGGCGGGATATCTAGCCTCAACTCGATGTTGTTTTGAGCGACTGCGGAGCGTGGCCGTTAACCACGCGTCGAGCAGCCTCGCGGCGAGGGGATGTTTTTCCCACGCCGCCGGGATTAGCTGCATGGCAGCTACAATCGGAGCTGTGCGATGAAACGCGTGATCCTTGCGGGGGTGTTGTTGCTGGCGTCCGCAACGGCCTGTCTTGCTGACGGACTGTTCTGGGTGGTGGGCAACCGTGCCACCGGCAAATGCGAGATCGTGACCAGCAATCCCGTCATCATCGGCGACATCTGGTTCGGCGACGGTCCCTACAAGTCCAGGGCCGACGCCAAGCTTGCGAGGTCGACGATCCGTGCCTGTCCGAAGCCCGACCCCGACGAAGACGGCGGCAACGCGGACTAGGTTCGCCTAGTGCAGGATGTGGTCGCCGCGTTCGACGATGCTCCGGTCCGCGGCAGCGGCATAGAGTTTTGCAAGCTCGGCTTCGAGATGCTCGTTGATCAGGAGCAGCGCGCGTACCGCGCCGCGCAGATCACCACTGCAGCTCGCAACGATCTCGTCGATCGCAGCATCTTTTGATCGCAGACTCATCGAAAAAACCTCCAATCCAAAACAGAACAATCTGCCGGTCTTTCCCGCGTTCCTGTGGATTGCGTGGAGGATCGGCGCCCACCCGCGCTTAAGAGGTGGAACCGACCGTGGCGATTATATGGACGTGGCGATGACGGCCGCATGAACTGTCGCGGTTGGCCGCATGCTTTCAGGCGGCCATTGATTTTATTGATATTTTCCAAAGTTGAATTCTATTGATATCCACAGGCCGGGACCGTCAGCGGGACCCAAAGCCCGCGCCCCGAAAAGAAACCGCCGGACCTTGAGACCGTAACTGCCATGTGCCCTGGATCGCCCGGACCATCTCCATGATCGTAGTTTTCGTCGTGACGGCGCTCGTTGCGCTTGTCGCCGTCACGCTGGCCGGTGTTTGGGCCGTCGAGCGCGCCTTCCCGCCAAAGGGCGAGATGATCGAGGTCGCCGGTGCAACGCTGCACGTCGTCGATCTCGGCCCACGCGATGCTGCGTTGCCGATCGTCATGCTGCATGGCGCGAGCTCGAATCTGGAGGTGATGCGGCGTCCGCTCGGCGACCTTCTCGCCGAAAAGCATCGCGTGATCCTGATCGATCGTCCCGGCCATGGCTGGAGCACGCGGGCGCGGCTTAAGGATTCGACGGCCGAGGTGCAGGCGCGGATGGTCGACGAGGCGCTTGCCAGGCTCGGCATCGATCGCGCGGTCTTCGTGGTGCATTCCTGGAGCGGGGCACTCGGTGCGCGGCTTGCGCTCGATCATGCCGATCGTGTCGCAGGTCTCGTCATGCTGGCACCGGTTACCCATCCCTGGCGCGGCGGCGTCGGGCGCTACAATGAGATCATCGCAACGCCCGTGATCGGCCCGCTGCTCGCCTACACCATCACGCTGCCGCTCGGCTATTTGCTTGCAACGCCCGGCGCGCGGAACGTCTTCCTGCCGCAGATGATGCCGGACGGCTTCGTGCAGCATTCCGCGACGCCGCTGCTGCTCCGCCCGCGCGAGTTCATCGCCAATGCCTATGATCTGGTGACGCTGAAGGCGTCGGTGGCCGCGCAAGTCGCGCGCTATGGCGAGATTTCAGTGCCGACCGTGATCATCGCCGGCGAGCCCGACAAAACGGTGTCCACCAATATCCACGCCCGCCCGTTCGCCGCGACCGTGCCGAATGCGAAGCTGATCGTGCGGCCCGATCTCGGCCACATGGTGCAGAATGCGGTGCCGGACCTGGTAAGGACCGAGATCGAGGCGCTGATCGCCGCGATCACGTCCGAGAAGGCGGCCGCCGATTAGCGGCCGCCAAATCTGGCTGCGTTATGCCTCGTCCCGCTACTGCTTGATCTTCCCGTCCTTGTCGAACTGGGAGACGAAGGCCCAGAGATCGTTGATCTCCTTCTCGTTCTTGATGCCGGCGAACGCCATCTTGGTGCCGGGGATCTTGGCCTTCGGATCCTTGATGTATTCCTTGAACACCGCCTCGCCCCAGGTGATGCCGGAATTCTTGTTGGCGTCCGAATAGCTGTAGTCCGGCGCGGTGCCGGACTTGCGGCCGTCGAGGCCGTTGAGCTCCGGTCCGACCTTGTTCTTCGCGCCTTCGCCGATTGCGTGGCAGGCCAGGCACTTGTTGAACGACGTCTTGCCGGCTGCGGCGTCCTGAGCCATCGCTTTGGAAGATATGGCGTTGGATGCTGCGGCAGTCATGGCGAGGGCAACCAGCGCGCCGAAAGTCAGTTTTGTCATAGGATGCTCTTCGTCTCTTCCCGGGGTCAGATTGAGTGTCGTGGTTTTGGCAGGTCCGGTGCAGGTGGACAAGCCGCGAAAGTTTGACAGGTTTCGCGATAGCAGACTTGCCCCAGAGAGAACTTGCGCTGCAACAAAGCAATGCGACCTTCGGAGGACCTACCCAAAGACAGCAAGACATGATTGATTTGGCGGGACAATTTTCTCCGTCGGACGAAGGTTTCGTAACATGGCCATCATGATGCCCGCATCCGACCAGGCGGTGCTGGCGCGTCGCAGCGAGATCGTCGCCGCCTTGCGCGCGATCGTTCCCGGTGAAGGTGTGATCGACAATGCCGCCGAGATGCGGGTCTATGAGTCCGACGGGCTGACCGCCTACCGGCAGCCGCCGATGGTCGTGGTGCTTCCCGACACCACCGAGCAGGTCTCGCTTGTCCTGAAATATTGTGCCGAGCACGGTATCAAGGTGGTGCCGCGCGGCTCCGGCACCTCGCTGTCGGGCGGCGCGCTGCCGCTGGAAGACGGCGTGCTCTTGGGGCTGGGCAAGTTCAAGCGCATCCGCGAGATCGATTTCGACAACCGCGTCGTCGTCACGGAGCCCGGCGTCACCAACCTCGCAATCAGCCAGGCGGTCGCGCATGCGGGCTTCTACTACGCGCCCGATCCCTCGTCGCAGATTGCCTGCTCGATCGGCGGCAACGTCGCGGAAAATTCCGGCGGCGTGCACTGCCTGAAATACGGCATGACCACCAACAACGTGCTCGGCTGCGAGATCGTGCTGATGAGCGGCGAGGTCTTGCGCATCGGCGGCAAGGCGGCGGAGAATCCGGGCTACGACCTGATGGGCGTCATCACGGGCTCGGAAGGCCTGCTCGGCGTCATCACCGAGATCACGGTGCGCATCCTGCAAAAGCCGGAGACGGCGCGCGCGCTGATGGTCGGGTTTGCGCAAGTCGAGGCGGCCGGCGAATGCGTGGCGCGGATCATCGGCGCCGGCATCATCCCCGGCGGCATGGAGATGATGGACAAGCCCGCGATCCACGCCGCGGAAGCCTTCGTCCATGCCGGCTATCCACTCGACGTGGAAGCGCTCCTGATCATCGAGCTCGACGGTCCCGGCGTCGAGGTCGACGAGCTGATCAAGCGCGTCGAGACCATCGCGCAGGGCTGCGGCTCGACCACCTGCCAGATCTCGACTTCGGAAGCCGAGCGCAACCTGTTCTGGGCCGGCCGCAAGGCGGCGTTCCCCGCCGTGGGGCGCATCTCGCCCGACTATCTCTGCATGGACGGGACGATTCCGCGCGGCGCGCTGCCGAAGGCGCTGGCCCGCATCCGCGAGCTCTCGGAAAAGTACCGGCTCGGCTGCGCCAACGTGTTCCACGCTGGCGACGGCAATCTGCATCCCCTCATTCTCTACGATGCCAACAAGCCCGGCGAGATCGAGCGCGCCGAGGCGTTCGGCGCCGACATCCTGCGCGCCTGCGTCGAGTTCGGCGGCGTGCTCACCGGCGAGCACGGCGTCGGCATCGAGAAGCGCGATCTGATGGGTGACATGTTCACCGAGATCGACCTCAACCAGCAGCAGCGGCTGAAATGCGCCTTCGACGCGCAGGGCCTGCTCAACCCCGGAAAGGTGTTCCCGACCCTCCACCGCTGCGCCGAACTCGGCCGCATGCATGTGCATGCGGGCAAGCTGGCGTTTCGGGACATTCCGCGGTTCTGAGGCCCGGCATGTCGGTCCAGGTGGCGGCATGACGGACATTCCGGTAGGCACGGCAACGACTGCAGCTGCGGGGGCGTACGCCCCTTCGCGGCTCCTGTTCATCGACAACATCCGCTGGTCGATGATCCTGCTCGTGCTGAGCATGCACGCGGCGGACACCTACAGCCCGTTCGGCAATTGGTACTATGTCGATCGGCAGGCAACCGGCTTTGGCACGGCACTGTTCTTCGGCATCTACCAGAGCTTCCTCCAGGCCTTCTTCATGGCGGTGCTGTTCTTCATCGCCGGTTATTTCGCCGCCGCATCCTGCGACCGGAAGGGATTTCTGACTTTCGCTCGCGACCGCTTCGTCCGGCTGGGCCTGCCGACCCTGCTCTACATGTTCGTGATCGGCCCGCTCACGCAGTACTTCCTGTCACGGACCTGGGGACGTGGTGGCTTCGGCCATCAGTGGCTGGTTCATCTCGGGGATGGCGAGTGGCTGTCCGAGACGGGTCCGATGTGGTTCTGCGCCGTCCTGCTCCTGTTCACGCTTGCCTACGGCCTGATCCGCCTGTCGGGCTGGCAAGAGCGGACAGTCGCGCGACGTTGGCCGATGGTCATCGCCTTCGTGATGGTCATGGCGGGGGCCACCTTTGCCGTGCGCATCGTCGTGCAGGCCGGCACCTCGGTGCTCAATGTTCATCCCGGCGACCTGCCGCAATATCTCCTGATGTTCGTGGCCGGAGCCTATGGCTATCGCGGTAACTGGATGACGGGGCTCGCCGAGGGGGCCTGTCTGCGCTGGGGAGCGCTGGCGCTCGCACTGTCCGTTCCGCTGTTCGCGGCACTGGTGCTGTTTGGCGGCGGCCTCGAGGGCGAGACTGCGCTCTATTCTGGCGGCTTCAATCTCGTCAGTGCCGGGAAGTGCCTCTGGGAGGCGCTCGTCTGTGTGGGCATGGGCCTCCTCATGCTGGCCGTCTATCGCCGCCGTTTCGACGTGCAGGGGCCGGTCGCCAAATGGCTCTCGGACAACGCGTTCGGCGTCTACCTGATCCACCCGCCGATCCTGATCGGCTTCGCCATGCTCCTGCACGGGCTACCGCTCTTCGCACTCACGAAGGCGCTCCTGCTGACGATGCTGGCAGCGGTCGGCAGCTTCGCCGTCTCCGCGCTGATCCTGCGGAAGTCGCCGCTGCGCGCGATCATCTAGGCGCGCGCACCGTGCGAGGAGATTCTGACATCAGCGGCTGAGATGCGCTTTCGACGCGCAGGACCTGCTCCTGCACCGCTGCGCCGAGCGTGGTCGCATGCACGTACATGCCGGCAGGCTGGCGTTCCCGTATCTTCCGCGATTTTGAGTGGCGAGAGTCCATCTCGATCTCCTTTTCCGGGACCGTACTCTTCCGGTTTTGACAGCGCTCAATCCAATGTGGTGAAAGCTCGGGAGACCTTCTCTCAGTTGCGAATGCGGATTCGTCGATGCGGCAACCCTCGCTGCCAAGGTTGTCGGTCACTCCGTGCCTCAGGACGCAGTTCGCAAAAAGCTAAGGGCCTCGGCGAACAGCCGTGAAACGTTCGTCGGCTCAGACTCGGCGATCAAGGCGCATTGGAGATCCAGTCGTGTTTCGCTTGCAGATCGAACGTTTCATTCGTAGCCGGATTGTGCGCCGCGCGCTGGCGCTCGGGATCATTGCCCTGAGCGGATGGGCGCTGTTGCCGTACGTGACCTATCGAATCGCTCCCTCCGCATTCGTCAATGCCGAACTCGTGCGGGTGACGGCGCCGATCGCGGGTCAGCTCTCGGCCGATCTTCCGCGCAAAGGTGAGTATTTCCAGCGCGCCCGGTTGCTGCCGCTGGTGGAGGCGCGTTCGCCGGATCGACGGCACCTCATGGACCTCGATCAGCAGCTGGCCGTGTCCAGCAAGCGCGCCGAGCTCGCGCGTCGGCAATTGGAGGAAATCGCCGAGCTCGATCGCAAGCTCGGCGAGCGCAGCGAGGTCTATCGTTTCGGAGTGGTCGCGCGCCTTCGCCACGAGATCGGCGAAACGGAAGCTGAAAAGGGCGGCTGCCTCGCCGAAGCCCGGCAACGCAACGACGTCGCTGGCCGGATGGAGAGGCTCGTCAGGCTCGGCATCAGCTCGCAGATCCGCTCCGCCGAGGCGCAGGCTTCGCAGGAAGCGACCACAACGCGGTGCCAGATGGCCGATGAACGCCTCCAGCGCCTCAAGACCGAACTGGAGTCGGCCGAGAAGGGCATTTATCTTCGTGGCGATGCCAATGACGTCCCCTATTCCCAGCAACAGCGCGAGCGGCTTGTTCTCCGCCGCCAGGAACTCGAGACAGAGCTGCTGCAAAACAGCTCACGTTCGGCGCAGCTGGCCGGCGAAGTCGCAGAGGAACGCGCGCGACTTGAGCGTCTCGATCATTACGATCTGACCTTGCCCGCAGCTCACGTGGTCTGGTCGGTCGCAGCCAGCCCCGGCTCGATGGTTACGGAAGGGCAACCGGTATTCGATTTTGCAGACTGCGAGCACCGATTCATCGCGGTCGAACTACCCGAGCGCGACTTCGAGAAAATCAAGGCCGGAGAGGCGGCCGCCGTTCGCCTGATTGGCGGCCGGGAGTGGAAGACAGGCCAGGTCCGGCAAGTCCGCGGTTCGGCAGCGCACGCCGATGATCGGCTGCTGGCGGCGCGGGTGCCGCGACCCGATCCGGGCAGTATTACCGTCGAAATATCGCTTCCGCGCGATGAGACGTCGGCCGGCCGCAGTGGCTCCTGCGATATCGGGCGGTTAGCCGAGGTGCGCTTCGAGCGGAGAGCCGACGGCCTGCTTCGATTGGTCAGCGGGAAGCTGAAATGGCTGACCGCCGGCCTCGAGCCTGACCAGCCATTCCTTTGAACGACTGATCGCCGTGCACGCCACAACCCTGCCGCTCTTTCAGTTGTTCGCACCGACGCTGTGCCTGTTCGCGGTGATGTACTTCCTGGCGCCGACTTTGCCGCTCGGTCGCGCCTGGGCGCGCGTTGCGATCTTTGTCACGGTCTGGCTCGTCGTTGCCCGTTACCTCGAATGGCGCATCTTCGCCACGGTGCTGCCGGCAAGCGGGGAATGGTACGAGGTTGGCTGGATATGGTTCTGTCTCTTCGTCGAGCTCTTGACCTTCACTGACCAGTTTATTCTCTACCTGACGTTCCTTCGCAGAACCGATCGCCGCGGCGAAGCCGATCAGCACGAACGTCGACTGCGTGGTCTGCCGAACGACGCGCTGCCCTCGGTCGATGTCTTCATTCCCACCTACGACGAGCCACTCGAGGTGCTGGAGAAGACCATCACGGGTGCACTGTGCCTGGATTATCCAAACTTCCAGGTCTGGGTTCTGGATGACGGCCGCAGGCCCTGGCTCAGGCAACTCTGCGAGCACAAGGGTGCAGGCTACCTCACGCGCGCCGACCAAGCCAATGCCAAGGCCGGTAATATCAATCACGCGCTGACGAAATCGAATGGCGAGTTTTTCGTGATCTTCGATGCGGACTTCGTTCCGCTGCGCAATTTCCTCATGCGCACGATTGGCTTCTTTGCCGATCCAAGGATCGGGATCGTTCAGATCCCTCACACCTTCTACAACGAGGATCCGATGCAGGCGAATCTCGGCCTGCACAGGGGATTGCCGGACGAGCAGCGGTTCTTCTTCGATTCCATCATGCCGGCCCGCGACGGCTGGGATGGTGCCTTCTGTTGCGGTTCCAACTCCGTCACGCGTCGTGCGGCGCTGCGCTCCGTGGGCGATGCGTTGCCGACCCAGTCCATCACAGAAGACATTCTGCTGACGATGGTGCTGCTGCGCAAAGGGTATATCACACGGTATCTCAGCGAACCGCTTGCGATTGGATTGGCGCCGGAAAGCCTCACAGCCTTCTTCGTGCAACGGAAACGGTGGGCCCGTGGTGCAATCCAGACCTTGTATCTCGGCGACGGCCCCCTTGGCCCTGGTCTAAGCTTGATGCATCGGCTGCTGTTCTTTCCGACCCATTGGCTCTCGATGGGCCTGCGGGCGCTGATGGTCGTGGTGGTTCCCATCGTGTTCATGTGGACTGGCATCACGCCCGTCATCGACGTTACGCCAGAGTCAGTCTTCTACTATCTGTTCCCCGCGATCCTGGCGCTGAACGGAGGCATCTCCTGCTTTGCGCCACACGAACATTTCCCGCTCGCCGCCCAGGTCTCGGCGACTATCCAGAGCTTCAAGCTTCTCCCGGTTGTGCTCGCGACGCTGCTCAAGCCGAAAGGACATGTGTTCAAGGTAACCCCTAAGGGGACTGCCGCGCGGCGCCTGAGCTACGCCAGCGAAATATTCTGGCCGGCGGCAATCCTCATGGCGCTGACGGTTGTCGGACTTGTCCTGAACACGATCCCCGAATGGCGGGTGATCGATCACCCGGCTGCATTGCCGATGGTCGCCTTCTGGTCCGTGGTCAACGTTGTGGTGCTCTTTTTCGTTTGCATGACCTCTCTCCAGGCGCGCATGCCGCGGGGCGAGGAACGCTTCGTGATCGACGAGCCGATCTTGATCAGGACCGCGACCGGGGAGCGGCTGTCTGGTCGGGTCAAGGATGTCTCTTTGTCCGGCGCCGGCATTCTTCTCGATTGCGATGCCAACTCTCTTCCTGGCCTTGGAGCATCGCTGCACGTCCATGTCGCACAAGTAGGCTGGATCGACGCGAGCGTCATGCAGCAAAGGGGACAATTCGTCGGGGTGCAGTTCGCCTTGCCACCGTCGCTCGAGCGGGACCTGCTGATCCGGAAGCTGTTTACCGGTGCCTTTCTGAGGAAGAACAATGCCGTCGCCTGTTCGGTGAACAGGGCGATGCTGAAGAACATCTGGCTCATGCACACGCCGTTGCCGAGCCTGATCGCAGGCGGCGCGAAACCGGTGCCGCCGGCCGAGCGCCTGCCGGCAGAGAGTCTGGTCATTCGACCCCGACCGCCGGCCGACGATTGGGGACGTCTTGCCGGAGTTCGAAGCGTGCATCCGACAGGTTTCGCCGAACCCGGGATGGGCCGAGTGGCCGGCACGGCGCTCGAGGCCATCGAGCTGACTTGATGCTGTGACCGTTCCCTGCTGTTCGAACGTGCAGGGGTTCCGGGGGAGGAAGCCTCTCTTGACTGATCACCGCAGCGATCTTCGCCAAAGCGGGCGCAATCGCCTTGTGATGTCAGGGCAAGTGATCGCGTGGACCGGCTCGATACGGGCTTGAATGGCAACTTGAGCGCGGTGCTATTGGGGCGCGACAGACGCCCTCCGCGCGATCAACTCGCGGGGCGCCGCGGTTCGATCCCGTGCCGAAATGCGGCGCCCCGAACATCGCGCGCTCACATCAGCGCGTACTGCTTGCGTTCGCGCTTCGCCAACAGTGGCAGCGCCTGGCCTGCGATATGGGCCTTGAAATGCGCGCTCTCCTGGTGCGCCTTGAACGCCGCCTCGTCGCGGAACAGCTCATAGAACAGGAACTGCGCCGGATCGTCGGTCGCGCGGCTGATCAGGAACAGTTTGACGCCGGGCTCGCTTTGCGCAGCGGGGAGAAAGTCGCGCAGGATCCCGGCAATCGTGTCGGCCTGCCCCTCCTTGGCTTCCCATTGCGCCACGACCAGAAGGCCGCCGCCGCGGGTCGCTTCGCCGATCGATCGCTCGTTCATTGCTCGCTGGTTCATGTTGGAACTCCTTGTTTTGCAAGCTCCCGGTCGCACGCGTCATTTTGCGACCCTGCGAGGGGACAATTCGACAGATAGCGAAATTTGTACGGAGATGATTCGATATAGACCGAAGTAAGGATGCTGCGCGGAATGGCCGGGCAAGCTGCTTTTCGCGGGTCGGGAGCAGGAGCGTCGTCACCTGCCGCAACGCGTCGAGGCCCGAACTGCCTCGCGACCTCGCCATGCCAAATTTGATTTCCGACGCGAATTTCGCTACCGCCTCTTCCCGTGGATACGCTCAAGGTCAGAGACGCCAAAGACGTCGAAGAGGTGGTGCGCGCGGCAATTGCCAATGAGCAGCCGCTCGAGATCATCGGCCATGGCACGAGGCGCAGCATCGGCCATGTGATGGCGACCAACGCCGTGCTCGACGTCTCCGCGCTGAACGCGGTCACTTCCTATGAGCCCAACGAGCTGATCATCACGCTCCAGGCCGGCGCACCGCTGGCTGACGTGCTGTCGCTGATCGATGCCAAGAACCAGCAATTCGCCTTCGAGCCGATGAACACTGCGCCCCTGCTGGGGACGCCCGGGCTCGGCACCATCGGCGGCATGATCGCGGCGGGTCTCGCCGGGCCGCGCCGCATCAAGGCCGGCGGTGCCCGCGACCATCTGCTCGGCGCGCACGCCGTCTCCGGCTTCGGCGACAGTTTCAAGACCGGCGGCAAGGTGGTGAAGAACGTCACCGGCTACGATCTCTGCAAGCTGCTCGCCGGTTCCTGGGGCACGCTCTCGGTCATGACCGAGGTGACGCTGAAGGTCATGCCGAAACCGGAGAGCGAGCGGACGCTGCTGCTGCGGGGGCTAGACGATGCGACCGCCAACAAGGCCATGACCGCGGCGCTCGGCTCGCCCTTCGACGTATCGGGCGGGGCGCATCTGCCGAAATCCGCTTTCCGGGAGAGAACCGAAGGGCTCGGCGACATCGCCACTCAGGGCGAGGCACTCACCGTGCTGCGGCTGGAGGGCATCACCGCCTCGGCCACCCACCGCGCCGTTTCGCTGCGCGAGGCGCTCGCGCCATTCGGAACCGCCTCCATCGTGGAGGATGCCGCCTCGGCCGCATTGTGGACTGCGATCCGGGACGTGCTGCCGTTCGCGGCCGATGGCGCGCTTGGCGCCTGGCCCGTGTGGCGGATCGTCTGTCCGCCGGCCTCTGGCGCCGCGGTTGGCCGGCAGCTCGCGCGGGACACCGGCGGCGACGTGATCTACGACTGGGGCGGCGGGCTGATCTGGGCGGCGATGCCGCCGAAGGGCGATGCGCAAGCCGCCATCGTGCGCCAGCGCGCGGAGGCCGTCGGCGGGCACGCCATGCTGGTCCGGGCGCCCGAAGTGGTGCGGCGCAATGTGGACGTGTTCCATCCGCAAGCGCCTGGTGTGGCCGCGCTCAGCGAGCGGGTTCGCGTCAGCTTCGATCCGAAGACCATCCTCAATCGCGGGCGCTTGATGCGGGGCGAGGCATGAAGACCGAATTCTCGCTCACCCAGCTCGCCGATCCCGACATCGCGGAAGCCGACAAGATCCTGCGCGCCTGCGTGCATTGCGGCTTCTGCACCGCGACCTGTCCGACCTACGTGCTGCTTGGCGACGAGCTCGATAGCCCGCGCGGCCGCATCTACCTGATCAAGGAGATGCTGGAGAAGGACCAGGCGCCGACCTCAGAGGTCGTCAAGCATGTCGACCGCTGCCTGTCCTGCCTTGCCTGCATGACCACGTGCCCGTCCGGGGTGAACTACATGCACCTCGTCGACCAGGCCCGGGTCCGGATCGAACAGCGTTACGAGCGGCCGCTTGCCGAGCGGCTGCTGCGCACCGTGCTGGCGTTCGTCCTGCCCGACCCGCAGCGCTTTCGCGTCAGCATGTCGCTGGCGCGGCTTGCCCGGCCGTTCACGGCTTTGCTGCCGACGCCGCGGCCGTCGGCCACCCCTGGCCTCACGCAGCGGATCAAGGCGATGCTGGCGCTTGCGCCGGACCGGCTGCCGGCGCCAGGGCCCGCTGCTGGCAGCGTCTTTGCGCCGCTCGGCAAGCGCCGGGGGCGGGTCGCCCTGCTCCAGGGCTGCGCCCAGCAGGTGCTGGCGCCGCGGATCAACCAGGCTGCCATCAACCTCCTGACCCGCCACGGCATCGAGGTCGTGCTGGTCCGGGACGAACAATGCTGCGGCGCTCTGACCCATCACCTCGGTCGTGACGACGACGCGCTCGCGCGGGCGCGGGCGAACGTCGCGGCCTGGCGTCGCGAGGCGGCAAAGGATGGTCTCGATGCCATCCTGGTGACGACGTCCGGCTGCGGCACGGTCATCAAGGACTACGGCTATCTCCTGCGCGAGGACCGCGACTTCGCGAGCGATGCGGCCAATGTCTCCGCGCTCGCCAAGGACATCACGGAGTATGTCGCGGGCCTTGCGCTTCAGCCGTTGAGGCGACACGACGACATCGTCGTCGCCTATCATTCGGCTTGTTCACTGCAGCACGGGCAGAAAATCACTGCGCTTCCGAAAGAATTGCTTTCCAAGAACGGATTCGTGGTGAAAGATATCCCCGAGAGCCATTTGTGTTGCGGTTCGGCGGGGACCTACAACATTCTCCAGCCCGACCTTGCGGGCAGGTTGCGCGATCGCAAGGTCGCCAACATCGCGAGCGTCAAGCCGGACATGATTGCCGCAGGCAATATCGGCTGCATGGTGCAGATTGCCAGCGGCACATCAGTGCCGGTCGTGCACACGATTGAGCTTCTCGATTGGGCGACGGGCGGTGCGCAGCCGGCATTGAACTAGTCGAATTAAGCTAGCCGACTGCGCCGCGCCCGGAGGTGGACGACTGAAGGCCCGATCGACCATTGGTTCGGCGGCAACAGGAGGATCACGATGGCGAAAGCGAAGAAGAAGAAAAGCAAGAAGGCCAAAAAGGCCAAGAAGGCCGTAGCGGCGAAGAAGAAGACCGCGAAGAAGGCCGGCAAGAAGAAATCGGCCAAGAGGTCGGCGAAGAAATCCGCCAAGAAGGTAGCGAAGAAATCGGCAAAGAAGGCCGCACCGAAGAAGGCAGCCAAGACGGCCGCAAAGAAATCCGCGAAGAAGGCGGCTCCCAAGAAGAGCGCGAAGAAGGCGGCGCCGGCCCCCAAGCCAGCGGCCCCCGTGGAAGCTCCCGCTCCCGAGCCCGCACCGGAGGCGAGCTGGGCGACCCCGTCGTCCACCGGCGACAGCTCGTCGGCTTCGGCCGAAGGGCAGGGCTAGCTCCCACTTTCGTCCTCCAAGACGATCAGCAATCCGGAAGGCCGCGGCGGCGACGCTGCGGCCTTTTTGCATCGACCGAAGCCGAGCCGAATCGCCGGGAAGCCTATTCGTGGCGGCCAAGCCTCAGCCGGGCAATCTCCCCGTAGCATCACGGACGTCAGGTGCACTCGGGTGCGAATAATTGTGTTCGAGATGCAACACACGCCGACAACCTTTCGCGAAATCGCCATAACGCCCAAAAAGTCGGCAGATGCTCGTGTTTTTTGCTTCACCGGCCGATCTCCACGCTCCAGATTGCGGCGGTTACGAGTTTTTCAGTCAGGGTCGCATGCCCCCGGGGGCGCCGGGATCGGACTGGCCTTAAGAAGGTGATGGGGAACGAAATGAAAAAAGTGGCTTTGTTGGCAACGGCGCTGGCAATGGTGACGGGTTCGGCTCTGGCGGCAGACATGCCGGTGAAGGCTGTGAAGGCTCCTCCGCCGCCCGCCTTTGACCCCTGGGATGTCGCCTTCGGCGGCGGCATCATGAGCGACTACATCTTCCGCGGCATCACCCAGTCGAACCACAAGCCGTCGGTCACGGCCTATTTCGAGCCGCGCTACAACGTCACCAAGGACCTGCAGCTCTATGTCGGCGTGTCCGGTGAGAGCATCTCCTTCCCGAACCGCGCCGCGGCCGAGATCGACGTCTACGGCGGTATCCGCCCGACCTTCGGCGCATTCGCCTTCGACATCGGCGTCTGGGGCTACCTGTATCCGGGTGGCAGCTGCTTCTTCGGCGCGCCCGGCATCGACTTCGCCGGCAACTTCCAGGGCGCCGAGTGCGCCTCGCAGGCCCTGATCAATGGCAACGTCATCAAGAAGGACCTGAGCTTCTTCGAAGTCTACGGCAAGATGACCTACACGGTGAACGATAACTGGGCGTTCGGCGTCACCGAGTACTACACCCCGAGCTACCTGAACTCGGGCGCCTGGGGCAACTACACCTCGATCACCGGCAAGTACACCGCGCCCAGCACCATCTTCGGCTCGAGCGGCGTCGGCATGTACGTGTCGGGTGAGTTCGGCCGTCAGTGGCTCGGCACCTCCGACAGCTTCTACGGTGTGGCTGCGTTCCCGAACGGCATCAAATATGCCGACTACAACACCTGGAACGTCGGCATCGGCTTCACCTACAAGGTGTTCACGCTGGACCTGCGCTACTCCGACACCAACCTCTCCAAGGGTGACTGTAACGCCTTCACCAGCGACTTCTCGGCGCGCGGCAACATCACCGCCTCCTCCGGTACCTTCGTGACCCCGATCAATCCGTCGGGCGTCGGCTCCAACTGGTGCGGTGCTGCCGGTATCGCCAAGCTGTCGTTCGACCTGACGGCGATGACCAACCTGAAGTAAGTTCTATCCCGAGACTGACTGAAAGGGCGGCAGGGCAACCTGCCGCCCTTTTGCTTTTGGGGGGAACGTGATGGGGAGAGGGGGGCATCACCGCTTCAACAAAGTTCGGTGTCGTCCCGCCTAGTGCGCAATTGCGCACGGGGGCGGGGACCCCTACCCGCGGGCTGCCGCTGTGGCGCGAGATATGGGTTACCAATCTTCGCCAAACACGACCCTGGGATTATGGGTCGTAAGGGCTCGCGCTTCGCGCGCTCCGGGACGACGGATATTCTGCCCTCTCCCGCAAGCGGAAGAGGGAGCGCAGCGTCACTGTCGATGCGATCAGCGCGCCTCGCTCGGCTCCGCCCGGGCTGGTGCGCCGGCGCCGCCGAGCACGTGGATCTCGCCGTCCTGGACCAGCCTGACATTGCGGGTGTGGAAGGCATCGAGCGTCGAGCGGTGGCCGATCGACACGATCGTGGTCGATGGCAGCCTCTCCTCCATGAGCCGGTAGAGCAGGGCCTCGGACGGCTCGTCGAGCGAGGCGGTCGCCTCGTCGAGGAACAGGTAATCCGGCGCATGCAGCAGTGCGCGGGCAACCCCCAGGCGTTGCTGCTCGCCGAGCGACAGCGTCCTGTTCCAGTGCGCTTCCTCGTCGAGCTGCTCGGACAGCCTCGGCATGCCGACCGCTCTCAGCGCCTCCTTGATCTTGTCCGGCGCGATCGTGCCGTGCTCGGCCGGGTAGATCACGGCGTCGCCGAGCGGGCCAATGGGGAAATACGGCCGCTGCGGTAGCATCATCAGGCTGGACTTCCCGGGGATGGCGATCTTGCCGGTGCCGAACGGCCAGATCCCGGCGATGGCGCGGAACAGCGTCGACTTGCCCGAGCCCGACGGTCCGGTCACCAGCACGCGCTCGGGGTGCTGGATCGCAAAGGCGTTGGCTGCGACCAGCGGTTTGCCGTTGGGAAGCTTCACCAGCAGCTGCTCGAGCGCGATGGCCTCGCTGCCCGTGGATGGCGTGACGCCGATGGTGGGCTCGTGCACGGGAAGATGGGCGGCCGAGCTGACCGACATCTCGAAACCGTCGAGACGGGCGACCACCGCGCGCCATTCGGCGAGCGAGCGGTAGGTCGTCACGAAGAACGACAGCGCGCGCTGCACGCTCGAGAAGGCCGAGCCGGTCTGCATCATGTCGCCGAGCTGGATCTTCTTGGCGAAATAGGCCGGCGCCACCAGCACGTAGGGAAAGATCACAGCGGCCTGCTGATAGCTCGCCGTGAACGCGGTAAGGCGTTTGGTGCGGCTCATGATCGCGTACCAGTTGCCAACCACGAAGCCGAAGCGGTGCAACAGGCGGCCGCGCTCGGCGCTCTCTCCCTTCAGCAGCGCGATCTGCTCCGAGTTCTCGCGCACCCGCACCAGGTTAAAACGGAAGTCGGCTTCATAGCGCTGCTGCTCGAAATTGAGGTTGACCAGCGGCATGCCGATCCAGTGCGTCAGTGCGGTGCCGAGGATGGCATAGACCAGCGCGCCCCACACCAGATAGCCGGGGATCGCGAAATCGAGGCCGGAGATATGCAGCGGCGCGGCGTTGGAGAGGCCCCACAGGATGATCACGAAGGAGAACAGCGTCACGATCGAGGAGAGCAGGCCGATGCCGATGCTGAGCGTCTGCTCGACGAAGGTCTTGACGTCCTCGGTGATGCGCTGGTCGGGGTTGTCAGCGGCATCGCCCTTGAGCTGCATGCGGTAGTGCGTGGCGCCCTCGAGCCATTCGCCGAGATAGTGACGCGTCAGCCATTGCCGCCAGCGGATCTGGAGCCACTGGTTGAGATAGAGCTGATAGACCGCAAGCGCGACGAAAGCCGAGGCAAGGCCGATGAAGATCCAGATCTCGCGCACGAAGGTGTCGAGATCATAGGCCTGGAGCGCACTGTAGAAGCGGTTCTGCCACTGGTTCACGAGCACGTCGATTGCGACCAGCGCCAGCTCGATTGCGATGACGGCGGCGAGCAGGCCGCGGCCGGCCCATTTGTCCTCGGACCGGAAGTAGGGCATGGCGATTCGCCAAACGGTCGCGAGCGTCGCGCGGATGTTCTTCACAGATAGGGGTCTCCTGCGGGGTAGGCGCAAGCGCCTGATGCAACGGCGCAAATAAGCGCGCTTAGACTAAAGTTGCAAATCCGGCGATTTGCGTTGTCCGGGCCGGCGATCCTAGCATGGGCGCAACGGCCGCGGGGTGGGGGCCGCCGGGACTTCGCGAGCTTGTGAGCGGATGGGAACCGCCGCATTTCGCGACATGACCGCTTCAGGATGAAAAGTTATCGCGCCCCACGTCAAGCAGGTTCGGCTGTCCACGCTGGCCGCCCTGCCACACCAACGCGTGGGGGAGAAAGACCATGTGGAATCAAGTCTACGACCCGCTCAACAACGTGGTGTTGTCGACCATCGCGGCAGCCGTACCCGTCGTTACCCTTCTAGTCCTGATCGCAAGCGGTCGCGTCAAGGCGCATATAGCTGCGGTGATTGCCGTGATCGTGACCAATCTGATCACAATCATGATCTTCAGGATGCCGGTGAACATGTCGGCCCGCGCCTCTGTGCTCGGTATCGTCACCGGCTTCTTCCCGATCGGATGGATCGTCCTCAACGTTATCTTCCTCTACCAGGTGACGGTCACGACCGGACGCTTCGAACTGTTGAAGCGCGCGGTCGGCGGCGTCACCGAGGACCGGCGCCTGCAGCTGCTGCTGGTCGCGTTCTCGTTCGGCGCCTTCTTCGAAGGCGCTTCGGGCTTCGGCACGCCGGTCGCGATCACCGGCGCCGTGCTGATCGGTCTCGGCTTCTCGCCGCTCGCCGCCTCTGGCCTGTCGCTGATCGCCAACACCGCGCCGGTCGCCTATGGCGCGCTCGGCACGCCGATCCAGGGCCTTGCCTCCGTCACCGGGCTTGATCCCTATATCCTCGGCGCGATGGTCGGACGGCAATTGCCGTTCTTCTCGCTGATCGTGCCGTTCTGGGTGGTCTGGGCCTTCGCGGGCTGGCGCGGCATGAAAGATGTGTGGCCGGCGATCCTGGTCACCGGCGTGTCCTTCGCAATCCCGCAATTCGTGATCTCCAACTACATCAATCCCTGGATCGTCGACATCGGGGCGTCGCTGATCTCGATGGGCGCGCTGATCCTGTTCCTGAAGGTGTGGCAACCGAAGCAGCTCTGGCTGTCGCCGGCGCTGCGCGGCCGCGATGTATCAGTGTCGGAAATGGGCAAGACCGCACCGCTCGACAAGACGCCGCTAACGCAGGCTGAGCTGTGGAGCGCGCTGTTGCCGTGGATCATCGTCTGTATCGTGATGCTGATCTGGGGCAGTGGCTGGTTCAAGACCTGGGCGAACGGGATATTCACCTGGAACTACGCCGTTCCCGAGCTGCACCAGATGATCAACAAGATGCCGCCGGTGGCGGCGAAGCCGACGCCGGAAGGCGCGGTGTTCGCGTTCACCTACCTGTCCTTCACCGGCACGGGCATGCTGATCGCGGCGATCATCTCCGGCTTCCTGATGGGGGTCGGGCCGGGTCGCTTGCTGGTCGAATATGGCCGCACGATCCGGCTGTGCGCGATCTCGCTGATCACGATCTCGGCGATGCTGGCGATCGGCACGCTGACCCGCCTCTCCGGTGTCGACGCCACGCTCGGTCTCGCCTTCGCGGCAACTGGCGTGCTCTATCCCTTCTTCGGCACGCTGCTCGGCTGGCTGGGCGTGGCACTGACGGGATCGGACACCGCATCGAACATCCTGTTCGGCAACCTCCAGAAGATCACGTCCCAGCAGATCGGCCTGTCGCCGATCCTGATGGCGGCGGCGAACTCCTCCGGCGGCGTGATGGGCAAGATGATCGACGCGCAATCGATCGTGGTCGCCTCCACCGCCACGCGGTGGTACGGCCATGAAGGCACGATCCTGCGCTTCGTGTTCTGGCATTCGATCGTGCTGGCCTGCTTGGTCGGCGTGCTGGTGACGCTCCAGGCCTATGTCTGGCCGTTCACGGAGCTCGTGTTGAAGTAGCGCCGCGGATCTGGTGGCAAAGGAAAATCCCCGCGGGAGCGATCCCGCGGGGATTTTGCGCGTGCGGCGAACCTTCTCAACGTCGTCTCCGTCTTATAGAAGGTGCGGCTTGTTCAAGGACGGTCGAGAGGTCTCATGGTTTCGGTCAAGCAGATGGTGTGCGCGGCTGCCGCGGTGGTGCTGATGGCGGGCGCGGCCCATGCCGAGGAAGGCTTTCCCTTCGGGACCGAGATGACGCTCGAGGCCCTGCCGCAGCCTGGTTCGAAGCGCATTCCCAACATCGAGATCGGCGACAATGGCGAGGTGGTGCTGGAACTCTGGTGCAAGGGCGGCAAGGGCCAGTTCTCGGTCGCCGGCAACACCGTGATCTTCGTTCCCGGCCAGATTCAGGACCGTTCCTGCCCGCCAGCCAAGGCCCAGGCCGATGACGACCTTGTCGCGGCGCTCGCCAGTGTCGAGACCTGGAAGCGCCAGGGCGACTTTCTCACGCTGATCGGCCCGAAGCCGCTGCGTTTCCGGACGAACGGGAATTAAACCAACTCGCTGTCGTGCCCCGGCTCGACCGGGGCACCCAGTACGCCGCGGCCCATCGACTCAATCACGACCGCCTCGGCGTACTGAATCGCCCGGTCAAGCCGGGCGATGACCAAGCGTTGGCGTGCGGACTATTTCCACACCGACTTGTCGGCGTCCCAGCGCTGGCCCTTCAGCTCCTTCGCCAGCGCCTCGATCGCGCCGTTGTCGTCGGTCTGATCGCCCTCTTCGTCGGCGCTCGCTTCATCCGACAGATTGAGCTTGGCTCCGGTGCTCTCGTCGGCCGTGGTGATGGCGGGGCTGCCGACCCAGAGCAGGAGGCGGTCGCTGCTGCCGGGCTTGTCGGTCGAGACGAGGCCAGCGACTTCGATCGTGTCGGTGAGCTCGAGCGCAGGGAAATCCTGGTTCGGCCGCTTCAAGAGGACCTTGAGCTTGCCGGTGACGGGGTTGAAGCTTTGCGAGACGGTTTTTGCCGCCAGCGTGCGCGCCAGCACGTTCGCGACGGTGCCGACGAGGCGGTCCCGGCTGATCTTGTCGCCGTCGCGCCAGTCGGCGGCGGAGAAGCGGATGGTGCGATCCATCTCCATCATGCCGGCGGTCCAGCCCGCCGCGGTAACGCCCGGCATCGCCTTGAACTTGGCGAGCAGTGCGCTCGCCCGCTCCGGGTCGACCGACATGTTGATGGTCTGCTCGCCGGCGCGCAGCGCGTCGCAGCCGACCGACAGGCTTGCCAGCGTCACCTCGACATCCTGGCCCTTCAGGCTCTTCAGGAAGTCGGTCGCCGCCTCTAACTTGACCTTGACCGCGATCGCCTCCGGCGAGACCTCGGTGAAATCCTTCGGCTGTGGCGTGATGCCGTCGTCCGAGGTCTGGTTGTCCAGAAACTCCTTCTCGCTGAGGTCGGAATTGTCGGGGGAGGCGACCTCGGTCACGTTGCCGCCGATCGAGATCTGGCCGCGGAATTCGAAGGTGTCGTTGGTCTGCTTGCGCGTCAGCTTGACGGTGACCGGCGCCTTGTCGCCGAGGCTCTGGGTCGTGCCCGACAGGAGCTGGCCGGCGACTGTGAGGTTGACGACGAAGCGGTCCTTGCGGTCGGAATTTTTCGCGGCCGGGTAGCAGACGTCCAGCACGGCCGAGGTGACCGTCTTGCCCTGGCGGGTCTCCTTCAGGATGACGTCGGCATTGCCATCCATCAGCCCGTCGATCGAGGTGAAATAGCGCGTCTCGGTTCCGCCGGGCGCCGTGGCCTTTGGCGACAGCTTCATCTGGGCGGACGCGACGTCAGGCGAAACTGCAAGCAGTGCCGCCAAAAAACCAATCGAGCAGAACGAAAGCGCGCGCATCGATGAAACCCTCAGAGATGGAGCATGATCCGGAAAAGTGTGAAGCGGTTTTCCGAAAAGATCATGCTCAAACAATAGCCTAAAGCGCGATGACGATTCATCCCGATCAGCGCTTTAGAATCGGCGCCACCGTAGTGGGTTTTGGCCGGCGGTTGAATCGGAAAGCGCCGGATATGGTCGGCAAAAAAGAAGGCCGCCCGGAGGCGGCCTTCGCGTCATTTTTTGGCTGGTTGCGACGGACTCAGAAGCCCATGCCGCCGCCGCCGGCCGGCATCGCCGGCGCTGCTTCCTTCTTCGGCAGCTCGGCGACCATCGCTTCGGTGGTCACCAGCAGGCCGGCCACGGAGGAGGCGTCCTGCAGCGCGGTGCGGACCACCTTGGCGGGGTCGATGATGCCCTTCTCGACCAGGTCGACATACTGCTCGGTCTGAGCGTCGAAGCCGAAGGTCTCGGACTTGTTCTCCAGGATCTTGCCGACGACGACCGAGCCTTCGAGGCCGGCGTTCTCGGAGATCTGGCGGACCGGAGCTTCCAGCGCCTTCAGCACGATGTTGATGCCGGCCTGCACGTCGGCATTGGCGTTGGTGAGACGGCCGACCGCCTTCTTGGCGCGGAGCAGCGCGACGCCGCCGCCGGGGACGATGCCTTCCTGCACGGCTGCGCGGGTGGCGTTGAGCGCGTCCTCGACGCGGTCCTTCTTCTCCTTGACCTCGATCTCGGTCGCGCCGCCGACGCGGATCACCGCGACGCCGCCGGCGAGCTTGGCCAGACGCTCCTGGAGCTTCTCACGATCGTAGTCCGAGGTGGTCTCCTCGATCTGGGCCTTGATCTGGCCGACGCGGGCCTCGATGTCCGGCTTCTTGCCGGCGCCGTTGACGATCGTGGTGTTCTCCTTGTCGATCACGACCTTCTTGGCGCGACCGAGCATCTTCACCGTGACGTTCTCGAGCTTGATGCCGAGCTCTTCGGAGATCAGCTGGCCGCCGGTGAGGATCGCGAGATCCTCGAGCATGGCCTTGCGGCGATCACCGAAGCCCGGCGCCTTGACGGCCGCGACCTTGAGGCCGCCGCGCAGGCGGTTGACGACCAGGGTGGCCAGCGCCTCGCCCTCGACGTCCTCGGCGACGATCACGAGCGGCTTGCCGGACTGCACCACGGCTTCCAGCACCGGCAGCATGGCCTGCAGGCCCGAGAGCTTCTTCTCGTGCAGGAGGATGTAGGCGTCCTCGAGCTCGGCGGTCATCTTCTCGGCGTTGGTCACGAAATAGGGCGACAGATAGCCGCGGTCGAACTTCATGCCCTCGACGATGTCGACTTCGGTGTCGAGCGACTTGTTCTCCTCGACGGTGATGACGCCCTCGTTGCCGACCTTCTGCATCGCCTGCGCGATCATCTTGCCGATGGCGGCATCGCCGTTGGCCGAGATGGTGCCGACCTGGGCGACCTCGGAGGAGGCGGCGACCGGCTTGGCGCGCTTCTCGATGTCCTTGATGACAGCCGAAACCGCGGTGTCGATACCGCGCTTGAGGTCCATCGGATTCATGCCGGCCGCAACCGCCTTGGCGCCTTCGCGCACGATGGCCTGGGCCAGCACGGTCGCGGTGGTGGTGCCGTCGCCGGCGAGGTCGTTGGTCTTGGAGGCGACCTCACGGACCATCTGGGCGCCCATGTTCTCGAACTTGTCCTCGAGCTCGATCTCCTTGGCGACGGTGACGCCGTCCTTGGTGATGCGGGGCGCGCCGAAGCTCTTCTCGATGACGACGTTGCGGCCCTTCGGGCCGAGCGTCACCTTGACGGCGTTGGCGAGAATGTCGACGCCGCGCAGCATGCGTTCGCGCGCGTCTCCGGAAAACTTGACGTCTTTGGCAGCCATTTTTTGCTCCTGGGAACCTAAACTGGATGGGAGCCGCACGTTTCCGTCGTCATTGCCGGATGGAGGCCCGGCAATCCATCGTCTTGCGAGGAAGGATGGATGCCCGGGTCATCTGGCGCGAAGACGCGCTTCGCGCTTCTGCCCGGGCATGACAATGGTGCGTGCGGCGGGGTTGGGGGCGGTCGGCCTTAGGCCAGGACGCCCATGATGTCCGACTCCTTCATGATCAGGAGATCTTCATTGTCGATCTTGACCTCGGTGCCCGACCACTTGCCGAACAGCACGCGGTCGCCGACCTTGAGGTCGATCGGGATCAGCTTGCCCGCCTCGTCGCGGCCGCCGGGGCCGACGGCGACGATCTCGCCCTGGGACGGCTTCTCCTTGGCGGTGTCGGGAATGATGATGCCGCCCTTGGTCTTTTCCTCGGCATCGATACGTTTGACCACGACACGGTCATGCAGCGGACGAAATTTGGACTTAGCCATGACGTTTCCCTTTGGAAGCTCGCTTCGGAAGCAGCGGAAGTAGATGAGGGGCCTGCGCCCCCGTCCGACCTCTGGATCGAATGCCAGGATCGAACGGCGCGCTTTAGCAATCGGGCTTCCCGAGTGCTAATAGTGCGCCCGGAAATATGGCTTGGCCGCGATCCTGTCAAGCAAAGGTGGTTAAGCCATTGGTGAGACGGATATAGGATGTTGACGATCGAAACGAATTGGGGACGCTGGCGTAATCTACGACGTCATTGCCCCGACAGCGGTTTTGCGCTTGGCTGCGGGAGGGGGCTGCCAGGCTCGTGTTTGGGGGGCGCTTTGCTCGGGGGAATGCCATGATCAGTTCAGCTCACGCGCGGACGGTTGCCAAGCTGGGCGCCGCCGCAGCCTTGGCGCTGCTGCTGGGTGCATGTGGCGGCGGTATGAGCCTGCCGTCGTTCTCGTCGTCCTCGCCGGCGCCGGAGGCCGAGCCGGGCACCGGGCCGGAGATGCCGGCCTCGATCCGCGCCGACGAGATCGTCGGCCGCTGGGGCCTTGCCTCGTTCCAGAACCCGGCTGACCGCGCCCGCACCGAGGCTGCGGCCCGCGCCCAGTGCAAGAATCCCTATGTGATCGGCGCCGGCTCGAGCGGCGGCGTGATCATGCATCTGGCCGACCAGGCGACGCCGCAGGAGCTGCGGCTGAAGGGTTCACCGAGCGGCAAGAACTATATCGGACCGGCCGGCCCGACCCCCAGCGAGCAGGACCGCGAGATCGTCTCCTTCGACGGCCGCGTCATGGTCACCCGCTTCATCGACAAGGACGCCGCCACCCGCTACGGCAACATGGTTTACGTCCGCTGCGCGCCGAGGGCGTAAGCGAGACCTAGCCACTCGTCATTGCGAGGAGCAAAGCGACGAAGCAATCCAGACTGCCGGCGCGGAAGCCGCTCTGGATTGCTTCGCTTCGCTCGCAATGACGGCCAAACAAAAACGCCGGCTTCCCGCCGGCGTCTTGTTTCTCTTCGTGTCCCGTGCGTTCAGTCGAACAGGGCGTCGATGTCGTCCTGCGAGGCGTGGCCGACGTCGCCGGCGAGCTTCGGGCCGTTGAGGAGCTTGGCGTCCTCGTCGCGGGTGTCGATGATCGGCTGCGCGTGGGCCTTGATCGCGTCGACGCCACCCCAGATCTCCATCATCGCATTGATGTGCTGCTCGATGAACTTCATCGTGCCCATCACCTTGTTGATGCGCTGACCGGTCAGGTCCTGGAAGTTGCAGGCCTCGAAGATCGAGATGACGCGTTCCTGGATGTCGTCGGCGAGCCGCTTCTGCTGGTCGACCGAATCCACCTTGGAGAGCGCGCTCGCGGCCTGGTCGATCGACTCGGCCGCTTCGAGGATCTGCTGGGTCGCCTGCTCGGTGCCGCCGACCACCGCGCCGAGCTCGCCATTGACCTTGGCCATTTCGCCGCCGTCGAAGCTCTTGCCGTGCAGCGTCGCGATCTCGCGCTTGGTGCGATCGATGGCGTCATGAATGAGGTCGAGCTCGACCTTCAGTTTCTCGCACTGCTCGATTTGGGCGCGGTAGGTCTCCAGCATCGCGCGCGTGTCGGCGACTTCCTGCGCGACGACGGCCTCGGTCGAGGGCGGCGCGGCGTTCGCGGCCTGGCTGTTGCGCGCCATTTGCGCGCGGATCGCGCGCAGCTCGGCCATGATCTCGCTGTGCATCGGAGCGGTCTCGTCAATCATCTCGGAAATAGGCATCTCGCCGACGATAGCTTCCTCGGCGCGAAAACGTTTGCGGTGAACAGCCATATTGAAACTCCCCCCACCTCACTCACGCGGTCTTTGTAGACAGAAGGGATTTAACACGACGTTCACGGCGGGAACTGCTTTGCGATTGCGGGCAATTCGCGTGCTCACCGTCGATTAACCATGCGTGTCAGCCGTTCACCGAAAATAAACGCTAGCGGACAAAAGGCGCAGTCGTTCGCGACGTGGTGAATCAAGACGCCGTTTCCGTTTACCAAACCAAACGGCTTTTGATTTTAAGTGGGCCGCATCGCGAAGGGCAGGTCTGCGCCCGCCGCGATGAACGCACCAGACGAAACAGTACAGAGTACGTCGATGTTCAAGAAAATGTCTGTCGCGCTGCTCGGCAGCGCCTGCTCCTTTATCGCCGGCGCCGATCGCGCCGCCGCCTTCGACAACACCGTGCCATCCGATCCGCCCGCCGTGCTCTATGCGCCCCAGGTGCCGCCGCAGCCGGTGCGCGTCGCCTCCAATGGCAACATGGGCGGCGGCTTCATCGAATTCCTGTTCGGCGGCGAGGAGCGCGGCCAGCGCTATTATCCGCAGCAGCAGCCGACGTATCAGCAGCAGCCGGCCTATTACGACCAGCGCCGTTTGCCGCCGATGGGCGAGCCGCAGATGCAGGGCGCAGTGCCGCAGCAGGAGGTCGCCGATCCGCGCTCGCGACCCTTTGATCCGAGGTTCGAGAAGCAACTCGTCGCGTACGAGGGCAGGGAGGGCGCCGGCACCATTGTCGTCGATACGCCCAACAAGTTCCTCTATCTGGTCGAGGGCAACGGCAGGGCACTGCGCTACGGCATCGGCGTCGGCCGTCCCGGCTTCACCTGGTCGGGCGTGAAGGCGATCACGGCCAAGCGCGAATGGCCGGACTGGACGCCGCCGGCGGAAATGATCGCACGCCGTCCCGACCTGCCGCGGCACATGGAAGGCGGCCCTGAAAATCCGCTCGGTGCGCGCGCGATGTATCTGGGCTCTTCGCTGTATCGCATCCACGGCTCCAACGAGCCCTGGACCATCGGCACCAACGTTTCCTCCGGCTGCATCCGCATGCGCAACGAGGACGTCATCGACCTCTACGGCCGCGTCAATGTCGGCACCAGGGTCGTGGTGATGTGAACGCGGCGAGAGCCGCGAAACGAAAACGGCCGCCGGAAGGGCGGCCGTTTTGCATTTGAGGGTGATGCTGCTTACGCGTAATCGCTGCCGCCGTCGTCACCGCCGTCGAAATCGCTGTCGTCGGCCATGTCGATGTTTTCGGTATCGTCATAGTCCTGCTGATCGTCGTTCCGATCGTTCGACGCCTGGTCGAGGAAGCCCTGGTGGGACTCATCGCGGCCGCGGTTGGAGCCGATGTCGTTGACGCCCGCGTCGCGCGCGAGCGAGCCGCCGGACTGGTCGCTGCCGCCCCACGGGCTGCCGCCACCGCGCTCGGTCGTGGTGTCGCCAAAAGCCTGATGCGATCCGCCCATCCCGCCCATCATGTTGCGGATGCCGGAGAGCAGCATCGAGCCGCCGACGACGCCGGCTGCAGCTGCGGCCGCCGTGCCGAGGAAGGAGCCGCCGCCACCGCCGAAGGGCGGGGCGCCATAACCCTGCTGCTGTGCATAAGGCGGCTGGCCGTAGCCGGGCGGTTGCGCCTGCTGCATTGTCTGGCCGGAGTTCCAGACCGGCCGCTGGTCACGCGGCGGCACGTTCGGCACCGAGCCGCGCGATTGGCTGCCGCCGAACAGGGTATCGCGCATGGAATCGAGGAAGCCGCCGGATTGAGCCGGTTCGGGGGTATGGCTCGCCTCCAGTTCCTGGATGCGGGCATTGGCACGCTTCAGAGCCTCGTCCTGCAAAAGCACGGTCTGGACCAGCGCATACATGGCGTTGGGCGCCTTGTTCAGGCCGTCATTGATGGCGGCGATCGCGTTCGGATCGCGCGGTGCATTCTCAAGCTTGGAAAGCCGGTCGAAAAGCTCGTCGACGAGCTGGCGTTCTTGCGGCGTCATGATCGATCTCCCTTGCGCAAACCAAGCGCGCCGAAGATGTAGGGTTCCATTGTGGCGCCAACAGTGGGGTGCGGATTAAATTTCCGTATGCGACAAGCTGCCCGGTCCCTTGCGCCCGGCGGTTTCACGCTAATGTCACGTTGTTCGCGGCCAGGAGCTGAGGGAAGGCCTCGCTTGCGAGATATGTGTGCTCGCGCTCGCGGACATCAGTCATCGGATCGAGGCTACGCAGGGTGTCGTCGACGAAGCCGGGATGGCACATCACGAGTCCGCCGTCCGGCAGGCCCGCGATGAACCCGGCCATCAGCTTGCCGAAATCGGCCTCGTCCCGCATGAAGTCATAGGCGCCTGCGAAGGCAGGATTGAAGGCGAGGCTGGCCTGCCGCGCGCGGCGGCGGAATTGTGCGCTCAGGACATCCAGCACCAGCGCCTTCGGCGAGGCGAGCCGCTGCATCAGCGGCAGTTCGCGGCCGCCCTGGCGCACCCAGGCATTTGGCGCGGCCTCGCTGACGGCGGCGACGAAGGCGTCGCGCACCTGCGGATAGAGCTGCACATGCTGATGACCGTCGACGAAATCAGGCGCGCGGCCGAACGCCTGCGCGAAGGCCGCAAGCTGCGCCTTCACCTCTGCGTAAATGATCTCGCGGTCGAGCCGCCGCAGCAGTCCCGCACGCAGCAGCTTTGGAAAGGCTAAGAACATGTCGCCTTCGAGCGGACGGAAATGCATGGTCAGCGGGCGGAACGGCGCCGACAGCGTGACATGCAATCCGATCGCGCAGCGCGGGCTGTTTGTCCGGGACGCCTCCAGCGCGTCGACCTCGCCGCGGCCGATCGCAGGCCCTGGCATCATCACCGACGTCGCATTGAGACGGCCGCGTTCGACGAGGTCGCGGATTGCGCGATTGACGCCCGCGCTGATCCCGTAATCGTCGGCGCAGAGCCAGATACGCCGCGGCTTCGCCGCTTCATTCATTCCGCCGCCGTCCGGCTCGGGGCCTGGTCGGCCTTGTCAGTCTCGACAAGCTTCTCAGTGTGCTCGGCGACGAAGTAGATCGGCCGCGCTTTCAGCTCGGACAGGATCTTGCCGATATATTCGCCGACGATGCCGATCATGATGAGCTGCACGCCGCCGATCGTCATCAGGCCGACGACGAGCGAGGGATAGCCGGGCACCTGCTTGCCGGTGGTCCAGACTTCCCAGAGGATGGACAGACCGAACAGGAAGGCGCCGCCCGCGAGCACCACGCCGAGCAGGCTGGCAAAACGCAAGGGGGCCACCGAGAACGAGGTCAGGCCCTCGATCGAGAGGCCGAGCAGCCGCGCCGCGTTGAAGGTGGTCACGCCATGGGCGCGTGCCGCGGGCTCGTAGTCGACGCGGATCTGGCGGAAGCCGATCCAGCTCGCCAGCCCCTTGAAGAAGCGGTTGCGCTCCGGCAATTGCCGCAGCGCTGCGACCGCGCGCGGCGAGAGCAGGCGGAAGTCGCCGGCGTCTTCGGGGATCTTCTGCCGCGCCCCCCAATTGATCAGCGCGTAGAAGCCGTGCACGGCGAGCCGCCGCAGGAACGGCTCGTTGTCGCGATGCGCCTTGGCGGTATAGACGACGTCGTAGCCGTCATCGATCCAGTGCCCGACGAGCTGTTCCACCAGCGCCGGCGGGTGCTGGCCGTCGCCGTCCATGAACATCACGGCACCGCGCCTTGCGTGGTCGAGGCCGGCCATCAGCGCGGCCTCCTTGCCGAAATTGCGCGACAGCGACACCACCTGCACGTCGATCGCATCGGCCGGCAGCGCGCGGGCGATCGCAAGCGTCGAATCCGCGCTGCCGTCGTCGACATAGACGACCTCGCAGGCGAGGCGATAGCGGTCCCGCAGCGTCCTGGCGAGATCGCAGAGCCGCTGGTGCAGCGAGGCAAGCCCCGCCGCTTCGTTATAGACCGGCACGACAATCGACAGCCCTTTGGCCGCGGCGCTCGTCGCGGTGGTGGTCAGGGCGGAAACGTCAGAGCCCAGCGTCATCGATCAAGGTTCCAGAGGCACTCAAAATTCGTTCGAACAGCATATGGTAGCTGTCGTTACCTGTCGCTACGCTGAACGCGCCATGCGGATGCCCCGGAGATTCCCCAGAGTTCTTGCGCCTCACCGCCGCAGGAACGCTTCGAGCTTGGCGAACAGCGGGTTCTCCCGGTCGAAGACGTAGTCGAGCGAGACCACCGAGACCGTCTCGGCGCCATGATCGCGCAGGAAGCTCGCCAGCGCATAGAGTTTTGCGGGCGGGCAGTGCAGCGTCAACATGCCCGACGAGGTCGGGCCGCCGAACGGCGCCTCCACGCCGAAATTCCGGTGCGCCTCGCTCAGCAATGCCGCATCGCACTGCCGGAAGCGGGTGCGGACCTCGCGGTATTGGTTTGCCCGCGCCCGGGCCGCGATGTGATCGAGGATCACGCGCGCCGTCTCGCGCGCCTCCGGCGACCAGTCGGCGTCCTTGGAGGCGACCAGATTGGCCTGGCTGCGCAGGATGACACCGTCGTCGAGGATCTTCAGGCCGTTGGCGGCGAGCGTGGCGCCGGTCGTGGTGATGTCGACGATCAGCTCGGCGGTGCCGGCCGCGGGCGCGCCTTCGGTCGCGCCGGTGCTCTCGACGATCCGGTAGTCGACGATGCCGTGGCTCGAAAAGAAGGCCCGCGTGAGATTGATGAATTTGGTCGCGACCCGCATCCGCCGGTGGTGCTGCTCGCGAAAACCGGTGGTGACGTCGTCGAGATCGGCCATGGTGCGGACATCGATCCAGGCCTGCGGCACGGCAACGACTACATCGGCGTAACCGAAGCCCAGCCCTTCGATCAGCAGGACGCGACCATCAGCGTCCGGAATGCTGTCCCGCACGAGATCCTCGCCGGTGACGCCGAGATGCACCGTGCCACGGGCCAGCTGCGAGGCGATCTCGCTCGCGGAGAGATAGGCGATCTCGACATTGTCGAGCCCGACGATCGTGCCGCGATAATCGCGCGCGCCGCCGGCCTTGGACAGCTTGAGTCCGGCACGCGCGAAGAAGGCTTCGGCGTTTTCCTGCAGGCGGCCCTTGGACGGAACGGCCAGAACGAACGGCGCGCTCATGACTTAAGCTCCTTGCGGCCGATCTTGGCGAGCGCATCGACCCAGACCGAGAAGCCGACTGCGGGGATTGGCGTCTGCGATCCGAGCTGGGTCATCAGGCCGTCATAGCGGCCGCCTGCGACCAGCGGCTCGACGCCGTTGCCCCTGTGATGCACTTCGAACTCGAAGCCGGTGTAGTAGTCGAGACCGCGCCCGAACGAGGTCGAGAAGCGCGTCTCCTTCACGTCGATGCCGCGCGCGGCCATGAAGCCGACGCGGTTCTCGAACAGGTCGATCGCCGCCGAAATATCCAGCCTGGTATCCGCCGCGAGCGCACGCAGCTCGGCAACCGCCTGATCCGGATTGCCCGCGATCGATAGGAAGCGCTTGAGCACGGTCAGCGCCTCGCGCGGCAGGGCGCCGCTCTTCAGGGTGGATTGCTCGAGGAAGCGGTCGGCGATTTCGGCCGTGGTGCGGCCCCCGACATTGGTGGTGCCTGCAATCGACATCAGGTCGGTGACGAGTGCGAGCGCCGCCTTGCGGTCGGAGCCTGCGAGCGCCGCCAGCACGCCCTCATACTCGTTGCGGGCGGTGGCGGTTGCGATCGAGAGTCGTTCCAGATCCTGCTCGAGGCTGATCTTGCGGTTGAAATCCTTGATCAGCCGGCGCCGCCAGACCGGGAACAGGTCGAGCGCGTCGATCACGGCATTGAACAGCGCCACGTCGCCGGTGCGGATCTCGACGTCGCGGACGCCGAAGGCCGCGGTCGCCTCCAGGGCCAGTGCCAGCATCTCGGCGTCGGCCGCAGCGCGGTCCTGGCGGCCGAAGGATTCGATGCCGGCTTGCAGGAACTCGCTCGGGCGGCCGCTCCGGTAACGAAACACCGGGCCGAGATAGCTGAAGCCGGCGGGCTCGCCGGCGCGCCCCGAGGCGAGGTAGTCGCGGGCCACGGGAATGGTCAGGTCCGGGCGCAGGCAGAGCTCTTCACCAGTCGCATCGGTGGTCAGGTAGAGGCTCTTGCGGATGTCCTCGCCGGAGAGGTCGAGGAACGGCTCGGCCGGCTGGAGAATCGCGGGCTCGGCGTGGACGTAACCGGCCTGCGCGAACGACAACAGCAGCGTATCCGCCCAGGCGGCGGAGCCGGCAGCATTTGAGGTGGCAGTCGCGGTCATAGCGAGGTCCGGTTTCCCGGTGAAACCGGGGTAAGGGGAGGTCAGTTGGCGCAGCCCCTTAGCATGGCCCGATGACGGTTTCGACCTCCAATGGACCAATGGCTTAATGGTCACCTAGCCCGGCTGGCCGCCCCAATCGCCGAGTACGGACTGGACCAGCGCAAGGGCCGCTACCGCCGCCGTGTCGGCCCGCAGGATCCGCGGACCCAGAGCCAGGCGCAGGATATGGGGCTGGCGCAGGAGCAGGGCGCGCTCCTCCTCGGCAAAGCCGCCCTCGGGACCGATCAGCACGTCGATGCCCTGCGCCGCATCGCGCGCCGCTTTCAGGGCCTCGATCGGGCTTTCGGTCTCCGCCGCCTCGTCGCAAAACACCAGGAGCCGCTGCGCGGCGCGCTGGCTGAGAAAGCGCTCCAGCGGAACCGGATCGGCCACGATTGCAAGGCTCAGGATGCCGCATTGCTCGGCCGCTTCGATGGCATTGGCGCGCATCCGCTCGCCATTGACGCGTGATGCCTGGGTGAAGCGGGTCAGCACCGGCTGAAGGGTCGAGGCGCCCATCTCCACCGCCTTCTGGACGACGTAATCCAGCCGTGCGTGCTTGAGCGGCGCGAAGACGTAGACGAGGTCGGGCAGTCCGTCCTGCGCGCGGGTCTGCTTGAGGATCACCAGGGCATCGGGGCGCTTGCGGCCCTCGATAGCGGCCTGCCATTCGCCGTCGCGGCCGTTGAACGCCAGGATGGCATCGCCGGCACCAAGCCGCAGCACGTTGCCGAGATAGTTGCTCTGGTCACGGTCGAGCGCGACCTTGGTGTCCTGGATAAGGTCGGCCTCGACGAACAGGCGGGGGGCGCGGAAGTCGTGGGAAGGCATGCGTTCAGGGTCCGGTTTGCGGCCGTTCTTAACCGAAAGCGGGGATTTAGGGGTAAATATTGCCCCTCGCGTGCTTCCCCGCGCCGCGCTCTTGCCCTATTCGACGGGTTGTTAAGGGCCGGCAGGAATCGTAAAAGCGCGAAAATGCCGGTTGCGCTTCAAATTGGGAAGGCGCCGCCCCCCTGTGGATCCTGCCGGAGATACAGCCTTGATGATCCGTCGCTTGATGGTTCCGATCACTGCCGCCTTGGTGGCGATGGGCGCGGCCAGCGTCCAGGCGCAGAGCGCGTTCCCCGCGCCGCTGCCCGGCCAGGCTGCGGCCCCCGCGAACGATTCCGCCTTTCCGCCGGTCAACGGCCGCGCGCCGGTCGCCAGCATCGGGGCGCCACCGCCGCAGGCTTCGTTCCCGACCAACGGTGCCCCGCCGGTCGGCGGCGGCAACTTCAGCGCCGCGCCGCCGAGCGCGCCCAGCGCCGGCGCCGAGCAGTGCATGAAGGCCTTCATGGCGCTGCGGGACGAGACGGAGAAGCGCGGCAAGCTGATCAAGGCCGCAAGCGATCGCCATGCGCCGCCAGATGAGGCCTGCGGCCTGATCCGCAATTTCGTCCAGGCCGAAGTGAAAATGATGAAATATGTCGAGACCAATTCCGCTAAGTGCGGAATTCCTCCGCAGATCAACGAGCAGTTGAAGGCCGGGCACAAGAACAGCGAGGGCATGCAGAACAAGGTCTGCCAGGTGGCGCAGCAGATGAAGCAGCGCGGGCCGGCCGGCCCGTCCCTGAGCGATGTGGTGGGCTCCGGGTCGGCGCCCGAAGTCAATGTCGCCAAGAAGGGCGGCAACACCTTCGACACGCTCAACGGCAACGTCCTGAGCCGATGAGTGATGCGTCCCGCGTTGCCGATTCCACCGGCAACTGGGTCGATACGCTCGCGCCCCGATGGGCGCAGCCCTACTTACGGCTGTCCCGCTACGATCGTCCGATCGGCTCATGGCTGCTGTTGATGCCGTGTTGGTGGTCGGCGGCGCTCGCCGCCGGCATGGCGCGCGACATCCGTCATCTGCCGCTCACGGTCCTCTTGTTCTTCGTCGGTGCCTTCGTCATGCGCGGCGCGGGCTGCGCCTGGAACGACATCACCGACCGCGACCTCGACGCGAAGGTCGAGCGCACGCGCTCGCGGCCGCTGCCAGCAGGGCAAATCACCGTGAAGCAGGCGCTGGCCTTCCTGGTCGCGCAGGCGCTGGTCGGCCTTGCCGTGCTGCTCCAGTTCAATCGCTTCGCCGTCATGACCGGCATCGCCTCGCTCGTGATCGTCGCCATCTATCCCTTCATGAAGCGCGTCACCTGGTGGCCACAGGTCTTCCTCGGCCTCGCTTTCTCCTGGGGCGCGCTGATGGGCTTTGCCGTCACCTTCGCGCGCGTCGATCTGACTGCGCTCGTGCTCTATGCAGGTTCGATCGCCTGGGTGATCGGCTACGACACGATCTATGCGCATCAGGACGCCGAGGACGACGCGCTGATCGGCGTCAAGTCCACCGCGCGCCTGTTCGGCGCGCACACGCATCAGGCGCTGATCATGTTCTACGGGCTCGCGGTGATGCTGATCGGTGTCGCGCTCGCCTCCGCTGACGTGCACTGGCCGGCCTGGCTCGGGCTTGCCGCTTTCGCCGCGCACCTGGCCTGGCAGATCAGACGGCTGAACATCAGCGACGGGGCGCTCTGCCTGCGCCTGTTCAAGTCGAACAAGCACGCGGGGTTGCTGCTCTTCGCGGGGCTGCTCGCGGATGCAGTGATGCGCGCTTCGTAGGGTGGGCAAAGGCGCGCTTGCGCCGTGCCCACCATCTTTCGTCTGCTTATGGTAAGCCCATCTTTAAAATTGTGGCGTGCCCGCGCGCGCGTGGAAGTGTTTGATTGCGATGCAATTTTCAACGGTTGGCCTTTGAGCGACATGGGTAGCGACGCCATGGCTGTCGTTTTAGGCCGGCACGAATGACGCTGTGATCCAATTGCATCTCCATGGCTGTGTCTGAGCGGCAATAGTCTGGGTGGAGAGAGTGCCGTATCAGCATACTTGCAACGTCGAGCTGATTTGGCTCCGTCAATTGGAAGTGAAGTATTGCAATGAGAACCACCCTCGCGGCCGCGGCTGCTCTTTTCGCCACCACGGTGGCAGGCTCTGCGGCGGATCTCGCCCCGGTTCACACCAAGGCGCCAGCGGCAGTTTACAGTTGGACGGGCTTCTACATCGGCGGCAATCTCGGCGGCGGCGTGGCTTCGTCGCACTTCGACGATCCCGACTATTATTCTTCATCCGCGGCACCCACGCGCGGCTTTTTCACCGGCGGCGCGCAGATCGGCTACAACTATCAATTCGGTCGCGGCCTGGTCGGCATCGAAGCTGACGTGAACGGCAACAGCAGGTTTAAAGGGTCCGTCATCGGTGGCTATGACACCTACGCCTTGAATGTTGCAACCAAGGCAGATGTCAGCGGAACGATCCGGGCCCGCGCCGGCCTCGTTATCGACAACGCTTTGGTTTATGCGACTGGCGGCGCCGCTTGGGCCGACGTCAAGCAGACCGGGACCGAACTTTGCAACTCGATGCTGGGCTGCTCCGGCGGAATTGCTTTCGGTGCTCCGACAGGATTTACCGCCAACCGCAGTGGCGTGCTCTGGGGTGGCGTGATCGGAGCGGGCGTTGAATACGCCTTGCCCAATAACTGGATCGTTGGCGCTGAATACCTCCACACGGTGTACCAGGACCGTGGCGCCAATATCGTAACTGCTGCTGGCGCCAACGGATGTCAAGGCAGCCCCGCGGCCAACTGCGTCATCCGCGACCAACTGACGACCGACGTCGCACGCGTCAGGCTCAGCTACAAGTTCGGCGATCCCGTTCCGGTCTCGACCGACGCCTATGCCGGCGCCGGCCCGCGCTATGCGAAGGCTCCGGCGGTGGCTTCGGTCTATAGCTGGACGGGCTTCTATATCGGCGGCAACGCCGGCGGAGGCATGGCCTCGTCCCGCTTCGATGATCCCTGCTACTATTGCTCGTCCGCAATGCCCACGGGCGGCTTTTTCACCGGCGGTGGGCAGATCGGCTACAACTACCAGTTCGGGAGCGGCTTGGTCGGCATCGAAGCCGACGTGAACGGCAACAGCGACTTCAAGGGGTCCGTCATTGGCGGTGACTGGACGCGAGCAATGTCTGTTGCCAGCAAGGCCGATGTCAGCGGAACGATCCGGGCCCGCAGCGGTGTCGTGATCGACAATGCCTTGGTTTACGTGACCGGCGGCGCTGCCTGGGCAAACGTCCAGCAGACCGGGGTCGAGCGAAACAACGATCCTTTGAGCGCGAACTTCGGCGTTCCGACCGGAGTCACCGCCAATCGCAGCGGCACGCTCTGGGGCGGCGTGATCGGAGCGGGTGTTGAGTTCGCCCTGAACTCGAACTGGATCCTCGGCGCCGAATACCTTCATACTGTCTATGAAGATCGTGACGCGAACATCATCCTTGCCAATGGCGCTAGCATTTGTGGCGGCCGCTCCGCGGCCAATTGCGTCGTCCGCAACCAGCTGACGACCGACGTAGCGCGCGCCAGGCTCAGCTACAAGTTCGGGGACCCGGCACCGGTCTCCGTGAAGGCGGTGCCGGTCGCTGCGCTCACCAACTGGACGGGCTTCTACATCGGTGGCAACGCCGGCGGTGGAATGGCGGCATCGCACTTCGATGATCCCTGCTTTTATTGCTCCACCGCGACGCCCACGGGCGGCTTCTTCACCGGCGGCGCGCAGATCGGCTACAATTATCAGTTCGGCAGAGGTCTGGTCGGTATCGAAGCTGATGTGAACGGCAACAGCAGATTTAAAGAGTCCGTCATCGGTGGTGCTGACACCACCGCGATGACCGTTGGAGCCAAGGCAGATGTCAGCGGAACGATCCGGGCCCGCGCCGGCGTGGTGGTCAACAATGCGCTGGCCTATGTGACCGGCGGCGCCGCCTGGGCCGACGTCCAGCAGACCGGGACCGATTTTTGCAACACGACGACGACCTGCTTCGGTGGGTTTGCTCCCGGTGCTGCCACGGGAATCACGGCCAACCGCAGCGGTGTGCTCTGGGGCGGCGTGATCGGCGCGGGCGTGGAGTATGCCCTGAGCCCGAACTGGATTGTTGGTGGTGAATTCCTGCACACGATGTATCAGGATCGTGACGCGAACATCGTCCTCGCCAACGGGGCTAACGGTTGTGGCAGCAGCTATCCCGCGGCCAATTGCGTCGTCCGCAATCATCTGACGACCGATGTCGCGCGGCTCAGGGTCAGCTACAAGTTCGGACAGTAACGCGGCTTGCGCGATTATGTTTAAGGGCCGTCCCGAGGGGCGGCCCTTTTCGTTGGTCTGCTGCACCCAGGCTCGGGCTCAGTTCCTTGCGATGATCTCGCGCTCGCCGCGATGAACGGTGAGTTCCCGCGCGACGCCGGCGCGCCGGCGCATCAGGAATTTCGGACGTCGATCGCGGATCGCGTTGCGGCGGCGGCGCCGGGCTGCGGGATCGCGCCGCTTTTCGTCGAGCTGGGGCAGGGCGAAGATCTCGCTCCACATCGTCCACGCCTGCGCGATCTCATCAGTGTCGGCACTGACCAGAAGCGGAACGGCAAGCGAGGGATCGCGATGCACGAGGACGAGCATTTGCGTGTCGTCGATGCCGCGCAGCGCGATACCGGTAAAATCGCTGACGCGGACGTTGACGGCCATCTGCATGCCGCGCACGGCACGCCGCAGCACGACGCGTTCGCGATGAAGCTCGATCTGCCTGACATGGCCGTCGGCGCGCGGATCATGCGCATCGAAACGGACCGGCAGCGAAAGAGGGTCGAGCCGCAAGGAGCGGCTCGACCCGGCGGGATTGGCCCCGCTTGTTGCTGTTTGACGCCTCACGGCTCTTAGTCTCCCCGCCGGGATTATGTTCCCGGTCGATGCGAGGACCTTAGCGCGAGGCTTTACGGAAACGGCTTAAAAAGGCTGGTTAAGGAGGCGTCACCGCCCGGCATGATTGACAAGACCTTGGCACGCATGATTGACGGAACGTTGCGCAGAAGCTGCGAATCTGAGCTTTTGGCGCCCTGAAAGTGCTTGAAGTCCGCTCCAATTGGGCACATCTGGTTGGCTTGGCCGCAACCGGCCTGGAAACCGCCAATCCCGACAGGATTTCGTTCGTGAACGCTTCACCATCCGCAAGCTCGACGCTTTCGTCCAAAGCCAACCGCGACCTGTTCGATCAGTCCGCGCTGTCAGATCTCGCGCAGCGGCTGGTCGAGGCAGCCAGGCGTGCCGGCGCTGACGCTGCCGATGCCGTTGCCGTGCGCGGCATCTCGCAGGGCGTCGAGGTCCGCGACGGCCGCGTCGAGGAATCCGAGCGCTCCGAGGGCGATGATGTCGGCCTGCGCGTGCTTGTCGGCCAGCGCCAGGCGGTGGTTTCGACCAATGATGTCAGCGGCGATGCCGTGACCAAGCTTGCGGAACGCGCGGTTGCGATGGCGAAGGTCGCCCCATCAGACAAATATGTCGGGCTGGCCGATCCCGCGCTGCTGGCGCGCGACTTCCCGGATCTCGATCTGCTCGATCCCGACGTGCCCGCCACCGCGGAGCTCGAGCGGCGCGCGCTGGAAGCTGAAGCCGCCGCGCTCGCCGTGAAGGGCGTGACGAAATCCGGCGGCGCGTCGGCCTCCGCCGGCATCGGCGGCATGGTGCTGGTGACGAGCACCGGTTTCCAAGGCTCCTACCTGCGCTCCAGCCAGGGCATCTCGGCGACCGCGATTACCGGCGAAGGCACCAGCATGGAGCGCGACTACGATTTCACCTCGGCGCCGCATGCCGCGGATCTGTTGTCGCCGGAAACGGTCGGCCGTTCCGCGGGCGAACGCACCGTGGCGCGCTTCAATCCGCGCAAGGTCGAGACCTGCAAGGTGCCCGTCGTGTTCGATCCGCGCGTCGCGGGCTCGCTGGTCGGCCATCTCGTCGGCGCCATCAACGGCGCCTCGATCGCGCGCAAGACCAGCTTTTTGAAGGACAAGCTCGGCCAGCAGCTCTTTGCCGGGAACATCCGCATCATCGACGATCCCCTGCGCAAGCGCGGCCTGCGCTCGCAGACCTTCGACGCCGAAGGCGTCGCGGTGAAGCGCCAGGCGCTGGTCGACGAGGGCGTGCTGACGACGTGGCTGCTCGATTGCGCAACCGCGCGCGAGCTTGGGCTTCAGACCACCGGTCACGCCCATCGCGGCGTCTCCTCCTCGCCTTCGCCCGGGCCCTACAATCTGCATCTCGAAGCCGGAACCCCGACGCCGGCCGAGCTGATCTCCGACATCGCCCAGGGCTTCTACGTCACCGACCTGATCGGCTCCGGCGTCAATGGCGTCACCGGTGACTACAGCCGCGGCGCTTCGGGCTTCTGGATCGAGAACGGCAAGATGACCTATCCCGTCAGCGAGGTCACGATCGCGGGCCATCTGTTCGAGATCTTCAAGTCGATGCAGCCGGCCAACGATCTCCAGTTCCGCTACGGCATCAATGCGCCGACAGTGCGCATCGAGGGTTTGACGCTTGGCGGACGCTGACGCGAACACTTTGGACGACAATATCCTGACACGCGACGCGGCGCTGCTGAAGGATACGGTGCGGGAAGCAGGCCACCTCGCTCATGCGATGTTCCGCACCGAGCTGAAGAAGTGGATCAAGGGCGCATCCTCGCCGGTCTCCGAAGCCGACATCGCCGTCAACGATCTCCTCGAAGCGCGCCTGCGCGGCGCGACACCGGACTATGGCTGGCTCTCGGAGGAGAGCGCCGACGACGAGGTGCGGCTGAAGCGGCGCCTGGTCTGGGTCGTCGATCCCATCGACGGCACGCGCAACTATCTCAATGGCCATGACGACTGGTGCGTCAGCGTGGCGCTGGTCGAGAATGCATCGCCTGTTCTCGCCGCGGTCTTTGCGCCGACGACCGGTGAGTTCTTCTTCGCCGCGCGCGGACAGGGCACGACCTTGAACGACGTGCCGGTGCGGGCGACGAAAGGGGCCGAGCTCGATTTTTCCCGGGTTGCCGGACCGAAGCCGCTGGTCGAGCGCCTCAAGCCGTCATTGGGCGAGATCACGCTGCATCCGCGAATCGGCTCGCTGGCGCTGCGTCTCTGCCGGGTCGCCCATGGCGCACTCGATGCGGCTTTTGCGGGGGGCAACAGCCATGACTGGGACCTTGCGGCGGCCGATTTGATCGTGCAGGAAGCGGATGGTAGGATGAGCGACCTCTCCGGAGATCCCCTCCTCTATAATCGCCGGGAAGTGGCGCACGGGGTGCTGGTGGCCGCGGGCCGCGATCGTCATGCAAACATTGTCGCGCATTTTCGAAAGCGCCCCTTGCCCTGAGCGCATCCGTTGTGCTTATCGATCACTGCTTGCCGGGCAGCCCCTTAGGAAGAAAACTCATGCCAGATAGTGCCCCGCAACAACTGCTCCATCTCGTCATCGGCGGCGAGCTCGTCGACCTCGAACACAACACATTCAAGAACCTGGACGACGTCGAGATCGTCGGCCTCTATCCGAACTATGCGACCGCTCACGCCGCCTGGCGGGCCAAGGCGCAAAGCACGGTCGACAACGCGCAGATGCGCTATTTCATCGTCCATCTCCACCGGCTGCTCGACCCGGGTCAAGAACCGAAGCCGGCGCGTTGAAGAGACTGCTTCGCAATACGCTGCGAAGCAGCTTCGTTCAGCGTGCCGCCGGTTTCCTGGCGGCCGAATATCTGCGTCTGGTCTGGCTGACCAACAAGTTCACGTTCGATCCGCCCGACGTCTACGGCCAGGTTGAGCCGCGGATCCCGGCGATCTTCGCCTTCTGGCACGGCCAGCATTTCCTGACGCCGTTCATCAAGAACAAGGAGTCCTACCGGGCCAAGGTCCTGATCTCCCGGCATCGCGACGGCGAGTTCAACGCCATCGCGGTGGAGCGGCTCGGCATCGGCACCATCCGCGGCTCCGGCGACCATGGCGGCGCTTTCCACCGCAAAGGTGGCGTCGGGGCCTTCAGGGAAATGGTGCAGGCGCTCGAGGACGACTATAATGTGGCACTGACCGCCGATGTCCCGAAGCGCGCGCGCGTAGCCGGACTCGGCATCATCATGCTGGCACGGGAATCGGGGCGGCCGATCATGCCTTTCGCGATGGCGACCAGCCGCTTCATCCGGCTCAAGAACTGGGATCGTACCACCATCAATTTGCCATTTGGGCGAGGCGCATTGGTGGGCATCAAGGAAATCAACGTCCCGCCGGACGCCGACGCCGCCACCATGGAGGCGCTGCGGCAGGAGCTGGAGGAGACGTTGAACGAAGCGACCCGCCGCGCCTATGCCCAACTCGGCCGCCCGGAACCGGACCATGCCTAATTCGCTGCCGATGACGCTGCGGATGTACCAGCGGCTGTCGACCGGCCTGGTGCCGCTCGCGCCTGCGCTGATCAAGCGCCGGCTCAAGCAGGGCAAGGAGGATCCGGCCCGCGTCGGCGAGCGGCGCGGCCTCAGCGACGACGTGCGGCCGCACGGCCCGCTGGTCTGGATTCACGGCGCCAGCGTCGGCGAGGTGCTGGCCGCAGCCGCGCTCGTCCAGCGGCTGCGCGACCTCAATTTGCGCATCCTGCTGACCTCAGGCACGGTGACCTCGGCCGCGGTGGTGGCAAAGCGCTTTCCGCCCGACGTCATCCATCAATACGTGCCGTATGATTCGCCACGCTATGTCGCCCGCTTCCTCGACCACTGGCAGCCGTCGCTCGCTTTGTTCATCGAGTCCGATCTGTGGCCTAACCTGATCCTGGCGGGCGCCGCGCGGCGCGTGCCGATGGTCCTGATCAACGGGCGGATGTCGCCGCGCTCCTTCCCGCGCTGGCGGCGGGTGCAGGGCACGATCTCGGCGCTGCTCTCCAGGTTCGACATTTGCCTCGCGCAGTCGAAGACCGACGCAGAGCGCTTTGCCGCGCTCGGCAGCCAGAACGTCGCGACCACGGGCAACCTCAAGCTCGACGTGCCGGCCCCGCCCGCCGATCCCGCAAAACTCGAGCGGCTGATGGCGGTGACGCGGGGACGTCCCATCATCGTCGCGGCCTCGACCCATCCGGGCGAGGACGAGATGCTGATATCGGCGCATCGCACGCTCGCCGGCTTCTTTCCCGCGCTGCTGACAGTGATCGTGCCGCGTCATCCGGATCGCGGCTCGTCGATATCGGGGTTGATCACGGCCTCGGGCCTGAAGCCGGGCCAGCGTTCGCGCGAGGAGCTGCCGACGGCTGCGACCGACGTCTATGTCGCCGACACCATGGGCGAGCTCGGCCTGTTCTACCGCCTGTCGCCGATCGTGTTCATGGGCGGATCGCTGATCCGGCATGGCGGCCAGAATCCGATCGAGGCGATCAAGCTCGGCGCCGCCATCGTCCACGGCCCGCATGTCTTCAACTTCACCGACGTCTATGAGGCGCTCGACCAAAGCGGCGGTGCGCGCGCGGCCGAGACGCAGGAGGCGCTGGTGAAGCAGCTCGGCCAGCTGCTCGCCGATCCCGCCGTACGCGACAAGATGCAGCGCGCAGGCCATGGCGTGGTCGAGCGGCTCGGTGGCGCGCTGGATCGCACGCTCGTGGCCCTCGAGCCCTATCTGCTTCAGCTCCGGCTCGAGATGGGAGCCGCCAATGCGTGAGCCGGCCTTCTGGTACCGGCCACGTTCGTTCAAGTCGCATTTCTTACGGCCGCTCGGCGCGCTCTATGGCGCGGTCGCGGAGCGCCGCATGATGCGCAAGGGCTTTGATGCCGGCATTCCCGTGCTCTGCGTCGGCAACTATCATGTCGGCGGCGCCGGCAAGACGCCGACGGTGCTGGCGCTGACCAAATTGCTGCGCGCGCTCGGCGAAACTCCGGTCGTGCTGAGCCGCGGCTATGGCGGGCGCTTGCAGGGCCCCGTGATGGTCGACGCTGCAAGGCACAGCGCGGCGGATGTCGGCGACGAGCCGCTGATGATGGTGCGCGAGGTGCCGGTTGTCGTGGCGCGCGATCGCCTCAGTGGCGTCGCGCTTGCGAAATCGCAAAGCGCGACCGTGATCCTGATGGACGACGGCTTTCAGAATCCGCGCCTGCAGAAGGATGCCTCGCTGATCGTGATCGACAGCGAACGCGGCATCGGCAACGGCAAGGTGTTTCCCGCAGGCCCGCTGCGCGCGCCGCTGAAAATGCAGATGTCGCGCACCGACGCACTTGTTCTGATCGGCGACGGTGAGGGCGCGGACGGCGTCGCCGCCGAGATCGCCGCGCACGGAAAACCGGTGCTGCGCGCGCGCCTGAAACCGGAAGCTGCATCGGTGGCGCAGCTGTTCGGCAAACCGGTGCTTGCGTTTGCCGGCATCGGCGATCCCGAGCGCTTCTTCCGCAGCTTGCGCGCCTGCGGCATCGACGTCGCGCGCACGCGTCCCTTCGCCGATCATCACATGTTTTCGAAGGCCGAGATCGACGCGATGGTGGATGAAGCAAGACGCGAGCAGCTCACGCTCGTCACCACCGAGAAGGACCTCGCGCGTTTGCGCGGCATGGCGGGCCTTGCCGCCGACATCGTGCCGTTCGCCGTCACGCTCGAATTCGGCGACGCGCCAGGGCTGCGCCGTTTCGTCAACGACAGCCTGTTCAAGGCAAGAGAGAGCCGGTTCGGCGGACGATGATTTGTAGGGTGGGTTAGCCGAAGGCGTAACCCACCGCTTTTCCTGACGCGCGGAAAGCAAAGAGGTGGGTTACGCTTCGCTAACCCACCCTACGCAGCGCCCATTCAGGCGACGTTCATCGAATGCTTCCTATCGATGCAGGCTCGAACAGGAGTATTCGCGTGAAGCTGTCGTCCATCGCCGTTGCCGCCAGTCTCGAATGTCTGATCGTTGCGTCCGTGTCGGCGCAGACGTCATCGCCGCAGGCGGCTGCGCCGGGCAGCCAGACGAGCACGGTGCCGGTTCCCGCGACCAAGCGTGTCACGTGCCTTGCCACGACGCAGAGCCTGAAGGGCCAGGACAAGCGCGACCAGATGCAGCTTTGCATGGCGCAGGCGCGCCTCGACTGCCTCAAGCAGGCGATCGATCAGAAGGTCGTCGGCGAGCCCAGGAAGGATTTCGTGAAGAGCTGTGTGGGGATGGAAAGTGCGGAGCAGTAGATGCGGTCCGCGGCCATCACTCCTGCGACTTCAGCGCGCGCGGAAAATGCCGTTGCAGCACGGCGGTCGGTTGGGCGTAGGCCTCTTGCAGGTCGACGCTCCAGTATTTCAGCTCGTCGAGCGGGATCCGCGTGTCGGTCACGGCGCAGCGCACATAGGTCCCCGGCGAGATGACGCGGAAATCGCCGTCCAGATATTGCACCTGCGCTTCGCCATGGCCCGAGGGGCCGAACTTGTTCAGCACGGTCGATCGTCTCCGTGGAAGCCCGCGTGAGGGGCGTGATGTCTGAATTTCGATCTAGCATAGATAGGGTCGCTTGTCCGCTCGTCAAACCCACCGATTTGTGATGTTTTGCGGGCATTTCCGCATGATAACTCTGCGGCGAAGGATCGTTGGTCCCGGTCCGCTCATGACCTGGCAGTCTCCGATGCGCCTTCTGTTCACCGTTCTCTTCGCAATGCTCCTGATGTCGGCCGCGCGCGCCGCGCCCGCGCCGCAGGCGATCGAGATTCCGCTTGGCTCGGGAACACTGCACGCGCAGCTCTACAAGCCTGACGGCGATGGCCCGTTTCCGACCGTGATCGCGCTGCATGGCTGCGGCGGCCTCGGCGGCCATTCCGATCCCGTGCTGCCGCGCTACCGCGACTGGTCCGAGCAGCTGCTCAAGGCCGGCAATGCGGTGCTGTGGCCCGACAGCTACGGCTCGCGCGAGCTCGGGCCGCAATGCCGTGTCAAGGAAGTGCGCGTCAAGGCGCGGCGCGAGCGCGTTGCCGATATCGCGGCGGCGCGCGGCTGGCTGATGAAGCAGCCCTGGGTCGCGCGCGACCGCGTCAGCCTGATCGGTTGGGCCAATGGTGCCAGCGCACTGCTCTGGGCCGTGCGCCCGCAAAACTCCGGCCGTGACGGTGCGCCGGATTTTCGCGCCGCGATCGCGTTCTATCCGGACTGCCGCATCTCGGCGGGGCTCGGCTGGAGCACGCGCGTACCGACGCTGCTGCTGATCGGCGGCAAGGACGACATCTCCTCGCCGCCGGCCTGCCGCCAGATGGTGGACGGCGCCTATGGCCGCAGCGCGCTGGCGCGCATCGTGGTCTACCCCGGCGCCTATCACGATTTCGACCTCGCCAACCTCCCGCTGCACGCGCCGGCCACGAGCCCCGACGTGGCAACGCCCGATCGCGGACATGTCGGCACCGACAACGAGGCCCGCGCGGATTCGCAGAAGCAGGTCGCGGAGTGGCTGGCAAGGTGAGGGAGCTGCGTAGGGGCTACAAGCTACGCGCTGGTTCCCCAAGCGGGGCCGCCCCGAGGAACAACGTCGTAGCGGACAGCCCCGCATCGACCACCGCCCTGCACAGGTCGTCATGGCCGACAGCGTAGAGCTACGGATTGCGCGCGACGCCGGTTTCAGCGCAAATCCTGCGGCAACCTGTCATAGTTCGACCATGATATCCGCTAAACGCCATTCATCATGATGAACCGCTTCTTCCTGCTCTCCTCCGCGCTGGTCGTCTTCACCATCGCGATCCTGCTGTTCGAGGCCCACGCCGGCGCGCCGCTGGTCACACCGGAACATTGCGGCTTCTGGACCACGATCGACGCGGGATTGTCCTGCCGGTAGGGGCGGCTGCGCGCCCCAATATGACCAGAGCGGCTTAAGGCGTGTGCTTGAGGCCGGCGCGATCCGCACTCTCTCGTCATCGCCCGGCTCGACCGGGCGATCCAGTACCCCAGAGACGGTGACGAATACGGAGAGGCCGCGGCGTACTGGATTCCGCTTTCGCGGGGAATGACAGCTGTGGGCGGGGAGGCACCGTTCACAGCAAAACCGAGCGACGCCGCCGTTCCTAAAACAAACTGCCCTGATCCACCGGCTTTGCCATGCGCTTCGGCGCCGGCTTCGCCTCGCGTGATGCCGCCTTGGGCTGCGCGCGTGCCTCAGGCGCCGGCCGATCCACATCCGCCGTCGCACCGACCCGTCCATCCGCAAACTCGATCTCGACGCGCGCACCCGGCCCGATCGCAACCGCGGCATGTACGGGATGTCCGGCCTCATCGCGCACCAGCGCAAAGCCGCGTGCGAGCACGCCGCGATAGGACAGCGCGGAGAGCAGTTTTCCGCTGTTCTCGACGCGGGCATCGAGCCGCTGCAGCAGCGTCGTCAGCGCGCGGCTCGCGCGCTCGGAAAGGCGATGGGTGCGCTCGCGCTGGCGGGCGATCGTATTGCGCTGCGCCTGCGCATTGGAGAGCTTTGAGGCGCGTAAGCGAACCTCGAGCCCGGCAAAGCGGTCGCGCCGCCGTCGCAACAAGGATCGCGCGGACAGCCCAAGTCGCTCGCCGCACACCGTGAGGCGATGATCGGCCTGCGCGATCTGGCCGTGCAGCACCCGCAGCGTCAGCCGCGCGCTGGTCGCGGCGAAACGGCGGAAATGCGCATGGGTGTTGGCCTTGAGCCCGCGGGGCAGGGCGGCGCCCGCCGAATCCAGCCGCTGCCGCGGGATCGCCAGGAGATCGCTTGCCGCAGGCAATGCGCGCGCAGCGGCGCGCAGCTCGTTGCGGCGGCTCTCCTGGCCGCGCTGCCAGCAGGCGCGGGTACGCCGCGCGAGATCGGCGACCTCGACGAACAGATCGCTGCGCACCGGCACCGCCATCTCGGCGGCCGCCGTCGGCGTCGGCGCGCGCTTGTCGGCAGCGAAATCGATCAGCGTGATGTCGGTCTCGTGGCCGACTGCCGAGATCAGCGGGATCATGCTCTCGGCCGCTGCCCGCACCACGATCTCCTCGTTGAACGACCAGAGATCCTCCAGCGAACCGCCGCCGCGCGCCACGATCAAGACGTCGGGCCGCGGAATCTTGCCGCCCTCCGGCAGCGCATTGAAGCCGCGGATCGCGGCCGCGATCTGCTCGGCCGAGCCTTCGCCCTGCACCTTGACCGGCCACACCAGCACGCGGCGGGGAAAGCGGTCCTCGAGCCGATGCAGGATGTCGCGGATGACGGCGCCGGTTGGCGATGTCACGACGCCGATCACCTCCGGCAGCCAGGGCAGGATTTGCTTGCGCGCCTCGTCGAACAGGCCTTCGGCGGCAAGCTTCTTCTTGCGCTCCTCCATCAGCGCCATCAGCGCGCCGATGCCGGCCGGCTCCAGCGCCTCGATCACGATCTGGTATTTCGAGGAGCCGGGGTAGGTGGTGAGCTTGCCGGTCGCGATGACCTCGAGGCCCTCCTGCGGCTTGAAGCGCATCCGCCCGTGCACGCCCTTCCAGATCACCGCCTCGATCTTGGCGCTCTCGTCCTTGAGCGCGAAATAGCAATGCCCGGAGGAATGGGCGCCGCGAAAGCCGGAGATCTCGCCGCGGACCCGGACGTGGCCATAGGTCTCCTCGACCGTCCGCTTCAGGGACAATGAGAGCTCGGAAACGGTGAATTCGGGTGTGTTGAGCAGGGGTTCCGCTGATGGCATCGGCAAACGATTCGGCATTTGGGGATCGAAACTCAAACTAGGGATTTTCGCATCCAAGCGCCAATCGGGTAATTGACTCAAAAGAGTACTCTGTAGTATAGAGTTCTCTATTGATGATGAGTCTAACGGAGCTTGAGCCATGGCGATCCGGTTGCTGCGAGGTGCTTTGAGCCTGCTGAAATGGGGCCTGTGTGCGGTTGGCGCCGTTGCGCTGCTGCTGACCGCGCTGATCGCGACTCCGCTGGAGCGGCCTGCCGAGATGCGCTCCGTCTCGGATTCCGCCAAGGGCATCGACTGGTCCACGCTTCCGTCGCTCGAGCGCTTCCAGGCCCGCGACGGCACCTGGCTCGGCTACCGGCATTACGCCCCGAAAGGGCAGGCGAGCGGTGGCGGCGTGGTTTTCATCCACGGCTCCTCCGGCTCAAGCGGCACCGTCAATCACGCGCTGACGGCGGCGTTCGCCGCGCGCGGGGTGGAGACCTGGGCGCTCGACATGCGCGGTCACGGCGCCTCCGGCACGCGCGGCGATATCGGCTATGTTGGCCAGCTCGAGGACGATCTCGTCGATTTCGTCGCACTCGTCCGCAAGACCGCGCCGGACCTGCCGCTCACTTTGATCGGTCATTCCGCCGGCGGCGGCTTCTCGCTGCGTGTTGCCGCGACGCCGATCATGCAGGACATGTTCGTGCGCACCGTGCTGCTCGCGCCCTATCTTGGCTATGACGCACCCACCAACAAGCCGAATTCCGGCGGCTGGGCCAATGCCGACCGGCCGCGCTTCTTCGGCCTCGCGGCATTGCGCAAGCTCGGCATCGATTGCTGCTCGCAGCTTCCGGTCCTCGCCTTCGCCGTGCCACCGAATTACGAGAAGATCCTCGTCTCCACCTATTCCGACCGCTTGATGCGCAACTTCGCCACCCGCGGCTATCGCGTCGATCTGCCCAATGTCACGCGCCCGATGACGATCTTCGGCGCCGCCGACGACGAGATAATGATTTCCGACAAATATGCGGAGGCCGTCCAGGCGGTGAAGCCGTCGGTCGACGTCAAGATGATCGAAGGCATCAACCACATGGGCATCGTCACCAATCCGAAGGCCGTCTCGGCGATCGCCGAAGACGTCGCAACGCGGGGAGCAGGGCAGTCATGATCGACAGCAAGCAGGCCTCCGAAGCGCTGGCCGAGATCGATGACATCGTCCAGCGCGTGCGGCAATCGCGCATCTACGATCTCGCCAGCCTGATGATGATCCTCTGGGGTGGTCTTGTATTCGCGGCGAACGTCGCAACCTATCTCTGGCCGCGCCAGGGCTATTACATCTGGTTTGCGGTCTATGTTTTCGGCATCGCTGGATCGTTTGCCGTCAGCGCGTCCAATAGAGCCAGGACAGGCGTCCGCACCTTCGATATCAGGGCGTTTATTGCTTTCCTACTGCTCGTTGCCTTCGGCTATTTTTGCGCGCTGGTGCTCGGGCACTTCACGCCGCGCCAACAGGGCGCATTCTGGACCATCTATTTCATGCTGTTCTACGCGCTGGCGGGCCTCTGGTTCGGCAACGCCTTCGTAGCGATCGGACTCGGCATCACCGCGCTGACGCTGATCGGCTATTTCTACATCGGCGAGGCCTTTCCGCTGTGGATGGCCTTCGTCAATGGCGGCGGGCTGATCCTCGGCGGCCTCTGGATGCGGCGGAGCTAGCGCCATGGCCGAGCTCGACGAGATCATCCACCAGCCGCTGCGCCTGAAGATCATGGCGGCGCTGAACGCGCTGCCGGCGGCGACGGGCCTTGAATTCTCCCGGCTCAAGAAGCTGACCGGCGCCACCGACGGCAATTTGGGCGCGCATATCGAAACGCTGGCCAAAGCTGGCTACGTCTCGGTGGAGAAAGCCTTCGTCGGCAAGAAGCCGCAGACCACCGTCACCGCGACCGCCTCGGGCCGCGGCGCATTCGCGCGGCATGTGGCGACGTTGCAGGAGATCATTGCGGGGAAGCAGGGTTAGCCATCCCGCCGTCATTCCGGGGCGCGCCCACTTGGGCGCGAGCCCGGAATGACTGCCGGCCCCCTTGAGGCCAGCGCGGATTCGTGCGACCGACGCGTCCAGCACACCCCCGTTTCGAGACTCGCATGCACATTCTCCTGCTCGGTTCCGGCGGCCGCGAACATGCCCTCGCATGGAAGATCGCGGCGTCTCCTCTGGTGACCAAATTCTGGTGCGCACCGGGCAACGCCGGGATCGCCCGCGAAGCTGAATGCATCGCGCTCGACGTCGCCGACCACGTCGCCGTGATCGACTTCTGCAAGACGAATGCGGTCGAGCTTGTCGTGGTCGGCCCGGAAACGCCGCTTGCGGCCGGCATCGTCGATGCTCTTGCAGCTGCCGGCATCAAGGCGTTCGGGCCGAGCAAGACGGCTGCCCAGCTGGAAAGCTCCAAGGGCTTTACCAAGGCGCTGTGCACCGAATTCGGCATTCCAACCGGCGCCTACAAGCGCTTCACCAAGCCTGAGGATGCGCTCGCCTATATCCATAGCCAGGGCGCGCCGATCGTGGTCAAGGCCGATGGCCTTGCCGCCGGCAAGGGCGTCGTGGTCGCCAAGACCATTCGCGAGGCCGAAGACGCCATCGCCATGATGTTCGACGGCGCCTTTGGCGAGGCCGGCGCCGAGGTCGTGATCGAGGAATTCCTGCCAGGCCGCGAGATCAGCTTCTTTGCGCTGTGCGACGGCGAGACGGCCATTCCGCTGGCCTCCGCCCAGGACCACAAGCGCGTGTTCGACCATGACGTCGGCCCGAACACCGGCGGCATGGGCGCCTATTCGCCGACGCCGCTGGTTACGCCGGCGATCCATGACGCGATCATGGCAAGGATCATCCTGCCGACGGTCGCCGGCATGAAGCAGCGCGGCACGCCGTTCCGCGGCGTGCTCTATGCCGGGATCATGCTGACGACGCAGGGCCCAAAGCTGTTCGAGTTCAATGTCCGTTTCGGCGATCCCGAGTGCCAGGTGCTGATGCTGCGCATGATGTCGGACATCGTGCCGGCGCTCCTCGCCTCCTGCGACGGAGAGTTGAAGCATTTTGATCTGCGCTGGTATCCGGAATCCGCGCTCACGGTCGTGATGGCGGCGAAGGGTTACCCCGGCGACTACCAGAAGGGCACCCGCATCGACGGGCTCGACGAGGCCGCTGAGATCGACACCGTCGAGATCTTCCACGCCGGCACGGTGGCGAAGGACGGCGCGATCCTCGCCAATGGCGGCCGCGTGCTCAACGTCTGTGCACTCGGCAAGACCGTGACCGAGGCGCAGGCGCGCGCCTACCAGGCCGTCGACCGTATCAGCTGGCCGGACGGCTTTTGCCGCCGTGACATCGGCTGGCAGGCGGTGGAAGCGGAGAAGGCCAAGATCTGACTGTCGTTTTTCCGGCACGCGCGCATCGGACGCGCGCGTGCCGGCAACCGCCGTGCTACTTTGCATGGGGTTGTTTTCGTCATTTTGGTTAGGGGGCGCCGTGGCCGCTCGTTAAAGCGGGCCGGAAAAGACATTTGAGGGAAGGAAACTCATGTCCGATCTCGCCGACCTCTATCCCGGCTTTGCCTCCGAATGGATCAACACCTCTTCGGGCCGCATCTTTGCCCGCGTCGGCGGCAAGGGGCCGCCGCTCCTGCTGCTGCACGGCTTCTCCGAGACGCATGTGATGTGGCACCGCGTCGCGCCACAGCTTGCCGACCGCTTCACGCTGATCATCGCCGACCTGCCGGGCTATGGTTGGTCGGACATGCCGGGCAGCGATGCGGAGCATACGCCCTACAGCAAGCGCGCGATGGCGAACGCCATGGTCGAGGCGATGGAGCAACTCGGCCACGTGCACTTCGCGCTCGCCGGCCACGACCGCGGCGCGCGCGTGTCCTATCGCCTGGCGCTCGATCATCCCGGCCGGCTGTCGCGTCTTGCCGTGCTCGATATCCTGCCGACCTATGATTACTGGGAGCGCATGAACCGGCAGTATGCGCTGAAGATCTATCATTGGACCTTCCTGGCGCAGCCCGCGCCATTGCCGGAGACGCTGATCGCGAGCAACGGCGAGTTTTTCCTGCGCTTCAAGATGGCCAGCCAGACCAAGTCGAAGACGCTGGCTGCGATCGACAAGCGCGCGCTCGCGCACTACATCGTCCCGTTCCGCGACCCCGCCCGCGTGCATGCGATGTGCGAGGACTATCGTGCCGGTGCCTATTTCGACTACGAGCTCGACAAGGCGGATTTCGAGGCCGGCAAGAAGATCACGATCCCGATGCTCGCGCTCTGGGGCAACGCCGGCATCGCGCAGGCCGCCGCCACGCCGCTCGACACCTGGAAGCAATGGGCAACCAACGTCGAGGGCATGCCGGTGGACTCGGGGCACTTCCTGACTGAGGAAAACCCCGATGTCACCGCAAAGGCGCTGCGCGAGTTTTTCTCGGCTTGAGCCACACTGTCATCGCCCGGCTTGATGTTTAGTCCGGGGACATGGCTGACACCTGTTCGGAGTGCGCCAGGAAAGCTGGCAAAGAATAGGAGGTGAAAGTCCCCCATGGGGTAAGGACTAGCCATCCACCCCGACCCCGAGTGATGCGCGGCGTCCCGCAAGGGCCGACGTGAAGCGTTCACAGGGGAGACCACGGGCCAAGCATTGAGCTGCGAAACGACGATCTCGTTCCGTTGAAGAGAAGGCTGCATCGTCCCATGGCGAATGGCTTGCATGGGAAGAACCTCGCGCAGTCGG
>NZ_JBBIAM010000339.1:0-795 GCF_054185185.1 Bradyrhizobium sp. UFLA05-153 | reverse complement strand
ACCGCCGCCTCATACGTCGCTTGGCCAATGCCAAGCTACGTCAAGCCGCCACCATCGAGAATGTCGATTATCGCACCGCTCGTGGTCTGGACCGTTCCTTTTCCAGAACCGCGCCACCTACCAATGGATCCGCGAGCACAATCACCTGGTATTGTCGGTCTGACCGGCACCGGCAAGTCCTGGCTGGCCTGCGCACTCGGCAAGAGAGCTTGCCGCGATGGCTTCTCCGTCCTGTACAAGCGCGTGCCCCGCCTGTTTGCCGATCTCGCCCAGGCGCGCGGCGACGGCCGTCTCGCTCGCCTGATCGCGGCGCTAGAGCGCGTCAGTTTGCTCATCCTCGACGACTGGGGACCCGAACCGCTCACCGCCGACCAGCGCCGAGATCTGCTCGAGATCGTCGATGATCGCTACGACAAAGGGATCATTGTTGATCACAAGTCAGGTCCCCGTGTCCCAATGGCATGACGTGATCCGATCCCACGTTAGGCGACGCGACCGCATCATTCACAATGCTCACCGCATCGAGCTCAAAGGCGACAGTCTGCGTCGGCGAGCCGGCGAAAAGACGAAAGCGTGACTACCTCGCGCCCGATCGCCCCACCGGCCCATCCCGCGCGCGGGCCCTCCTGTGGACCGCTGCGACGATCTCCTCAGCCTCCCGCCTGCCTTGACCGGGAGGTCGTTTCCAGCGCACATAAACTCGTCAGTCGTGCTCGTCTCCAAGCTTGATCACGATCACTGGAATCCCTGATCGCCATCGCCTGTACCGCTGATCACCATCGCTGGAATACGCAC
>NZ_JBBIAM010000338.1:0-806 GCF_054185185.1 Bradyrhizobium sp. UFLA05-153 | reverse complement strand
CTCAGGGCACGCTGATCGAGCAGGCGCTGGAGCGCCCGTTGCGTCCGGGCGAGGTGTCGCTCGACGAGCTCGAGCGCGCCTTCCGCGAGACCGCGATCGAGGTGCCCGCGCCGGCTGCGGCTCCTGCCGCCGCGCCCGCGCCGGCCGCCACCCCGGCGCCTGTTGCGAAGGAGGCTGCCAAGGAGGCCAAGGCCAAGGAGAAGGCCAAGGAGAAGGCCAAGGAGGCAAAACCCTCGCCCAAGAAATCGATGGCGGACGAGAGCGTCACCGAAGGCGACCGCGTCGCCAACCAGTCGATCCGCGTCAACGTGGATACGCTGGAGCATCTGATGACCATGGTCTCCGAGCTGGTGCTGACCCGCAACCAGCTTTTGGAGATCTCCCGCCGCAACGAGGACACCGAGTTCAAGGTGCCGTTGCAGCGCCTCTCCAACGTCACCGCCGAGCTGCAGGAAGGCGTCATGAAGACGCGCATGCAGCCGATCGGCAATGCCTGGCAGAAGCTGCCGCGCATCGTCCGCGACCTGTCGAGCGAACTCGGCAAGCAGATCGAGCTGGAGATGCACGGCGCCGACACCGAGCTCGACCGCCAGGTGCTCGACCTGATCAAGGACCCGCTCACCCACATGGTGCGCAACTCCGCCGACCATGGCCTGGAGACCCCGGCCGAGCGCACGGCGAGCGGCAAGGGCGAGCAGGGCACCATCCGGCTGTCCGCCTATCACGAGGGCGGCCACATCATCATCTGCATCGCCGACAACGGAAGAGGCCTCAACACCGAGAAGATCAAGGCCAAGGCGCTCTCG
>NZ_JBBIAM010000337.1:0-815 GCF_054185185.1 Bradyrhizobium sp. UFLA05-153 | reverse complement strand
TCGACCTGCAGGCGCTGCACCGCGTGCGCGAACGTTTGGTCAGTCAACGGACCGGCATCGTCAATCAGATCCGCGCTTTTCTGCTGGAACGCGGCGTTGCGGTACGGCAAGGACTGCGCTTCCTGCGGGTCGAGTTACCCGGCATCCTGGCGACGCGCACCGACGTCCTCTCGCCTCGGATGTTGCGCGTGATCGAGGATTTGGCCGGCGACTGGCACCGGCTCGATGCACGCATCGACGGCCTCTCCAGCGAGATTGAAGCGCTCGCCCATCAGGATCAGCACTGCGATCGGCTGATGACAGTCCCTGGTATCGGGCCGATCATCTCGAGCGCGATGGTGGCGGCGATCGGTGCTGGAGATGCATTCTCAAAAAGTCGCGACTTCGGCGTCTGGCTTGGCCTGGTACCGAAACAAATCTCGACCGGAGACCGCACGATCCTTGGCAGCATATCAAGGCGAGGAAATCGCTATCTGCGCACGCTGTTCGTTCAGGCGGCTTGGGTCGTGTTGGTCAAGCTCGGGCCAAAGCAGTGGGAGCGCTATGGGCTCAGGTCGTGGCTCGAGGCGGCGAAGAAGCGACTGCATCACAACGTGCTGGCAGTTGCGCTGGCGAACAAGCTCGCTCGCATCGCCTGGGCGGTTCTTCACAACGGGCGCGCCTTCCAGTGCGTCAAGATCGATGAGATGGCGCCCCGATCAGCTTGATCTTCGCGCCGTGCTCGGCCCCGTCAAGGCGTGGCCTGGCATCGCAGAAGCAAGCGACAAGGCCAGCGCGACGGCCAGCCTGGACGGGCCCTGCGCGCGACGCGACGC
>NZ_JBBIAM010000336.1:0-818 GCF_054185185.1 Bradyrhizobium sp. UFLA05-153 | reverse complement strand
AAAAGGCCGCTCCGTCTGATAGACGGAGTGAGCAATGACGAAGAAGACGAGACGCAAGATCGACGCGGCACTGAAGGCAAAGATCGCGCTGGAGGCGGTGCGGGAGCAGGCGACGGTGGCCGATTTGGCCCAGCGCTACGAGGTTCACCCGAACCAGATCTATGCCTGGAAGAAGCAACTGCTGGAACAGGCGGCCCGGGCTTTTGACGCGGGTGTCGGGCGGGAGAGCGAGGACGCTCGCGAACGCGAGATCGAGAAGCTGCACGCCAAGATTGGACAACTGACAGTCGAGCGCGATTTTTTAGTGCGGAGGTCCGGAAGATGAGCACGCCGGACCGTCGAGGAATGCTTGATCGCGCCGATAAGGCGCTGTCGATCCGCCGGCAATGCATGTTGCTTGGCATCGCGCGCTCTGGCGTCTACCGGCCGCCCCGGCCGGCCAACGACAACGACCTTGGCCTGATGCGGCGGATCGACGAGCTGTTCACCGCCTGGCCGTTCCTGGGCTCGCGGCGAATGACCGCGATGCTGAAGGCTGAGGGGCTTCAGGTCAATCGCAAGCGCGTGCAGCGCCTGATGCGCAAGATGGGCATCGCGGCGCTGGGACCGAAGCCGAACACGACGAAGCCGGCGCCGGGCCACAAGATCTATCCCTATCTGCTGCGCAACATGACGATCGACCGGCCGAACCAGGTGTGGGCGGCCGACATCACGTATTTGCCCATCGGCCGTGGCTTTCTTTATCTCGTTGCCATCATCGACTGGGCGAGCCGTGCAGTGCTAGCGTGGCGTATCTCCAATACAATGGATACCTCGTT
>NZ_JBBIAM010000335.1:0-843 GCF_054185185.1 Bradyrhizobium sp. UFLA05-153 | reverse complement strand
TTTCATCTCGAAGCATGGAGAGGGTGCGTGAGACGGTTTCGAAACTCAGGCCAAGGTAGTCGGCGATGTCGCGGCGGCGCATTGGCAAGGTCAGCACATCGGGATGCCTCAACCGCTCCAAGGCAGATTGCCGATTGTGCCCTTTACGACACCTCAGGAGAGGCGACTTCCGAAACCTTATGCGCTATTCTTGGGGGCCAATATTCGAGAATGGCGACTCGACTCCGACCGCAGCAGAACCTCCGCGCAGGTAAGGCTAGAGTTTCGCGGGCGAACGAAGCGCAATCGAAATAATTGCTCGGGCGTGAACCCCGAAACGCATGGGAGGAAACAAACCATGGTGGATGCAATGGCGGAAAGCCGCAATCGCCTCGATCACTGGCTTGTATGGACGGCGGTGTCGGTTCTTGGCGCCTTCGGTCTCGCGATGGTCGCGCTCGTGCGCGGGGAGCATGTGAACGCGCTCTGGATGGTGGTCGCGGCCATCGCGGTCTATCTGATCGCCTATCGCTTCTATAGCCTATTCATCGCCCGCACCGTGCTACAGCTTGACTCCGATCGGCCGACGCCGGCGCACCGTCACAACGACGGTCTCGATTACGTTCCAACCAACAAATACGTGCTGTTCGGCCATCATTTCGCGGCGATCGCCGGCGCGGGCCCGCTCGTCGGCCCCGTGCTTGCCGCACAGATGGGTTACCTGCCGGGCATGCTGTGGATTCTCGCCGGCGTCGTACTCGCGGGCGCGGTGCAGGACTTCATGGTCCTGTTCGTCTCGATGCGGCGCGACGGGCGATCCCTCGGCGAACTCGTGCGTTCAGAACTCGGACCCGTGCCCGGGGT
>NZ_JBBIAM010000334.1:0-851 GCF_054185185.1 Bradyrhizobium sp. UFLA05-153 | reverse complement strand
CCGGCAGCGCTTCCACTCGGCATACTCGTACGGCTCATCCGGCAAGGGGGTCAGCGCCGGACGATCGAGCTCTTCGACCAGTTCGCGGCGACTTCGTCCCCAGCTGCGCAAAGGTCGATCGTTCAGTTCGACAAGAAGCGCGTGGATCGCCTCATTGAGGGCGGCAAGCGAGAAGAAGCGGCGGTTGCGCAAGCGCGCCAGAATCCATCGGCCGACGATTTGGACCCCGACTTCGACCTTGGCTTTGTCCCTTGGCCGATACGGCCGCGCCGGAACGATGGCGGTGCGGTAATGGCGGGCGAGATCGGCATAGGTCCGGTTGACCATCGGTTCGTGAAAGCAAGCCCGGGTGATGCCGGCCTTCAGATTGTCGCTCACCGTCTGCCGGGCCACGCCACCGAAATAGGAGAATGCCCGAACGTGCGAGGCGATCCAGTCCGGCAGGCTCTGGCTGAGGCTGGCTTCGGCATAGGTATAGTTCGAGGCGCCGAGCACGGCGACGAAGATCTGCATGCTGCGTACCTCGCCGCTGAGCCCGTCAACCACCTCCATGGTGTGGCCGGAATAGTCGACGAACAGCTTCTCGCCGGCGACATGGACCTGGCGCAGGGTCGGCTTGAGGCGGCCGGCCCATTCCTTGTAGCGTTCGCAGAACCACGAATAGCTGAAGCTGTCGGAGCTTGCGTCGCAATACTCCTCCCACAACAGCATCAGCGTGACATTCGGGCGCCGCAGCTCGCGATGCACGAGCGCCCAATCAGGCTGCGGACGCTCGTCGCTGGGCCGATCGGATGGTGGCGGATATAGGCGGTCCTCGAGCCGGACATCGTCATCCAGCTCCGGCGGCAACG
>NZ_JBBIAM010000333.1:0-855 GCF_054185185.1 Bradyrhizobium sp. UFLA05-153 | reverse complement strand
CGTGGGCTCGGAGATGTGTATAAGAGACAGTCCATGCGGCGAGCATCGCGGTGTCACGCGAGCACCGGCGCGCCAAGAGCGATCGGATCGACACGGAACTGCTGATGCGCTCATTGCTCGGCTGGCTGCGTGGCGAGAAGCGCCATTGCAGCATGGTCGCGATCCCGACCATGGCGCAGGAAGACACACGGCGACCGGGCCGTGAGCGGCAGAGCCTGGTCAGCGACCAGACGCGGATCGTCAACCGCGTCAAAGCCGTCCTCGCCCTGGTCGGCATCGGCGGGTTCAATCCGAGGCTGCGGAAGGCGGCGCAGAAGCTCCAGACGCGGCGTACCGCAGAGGGAACGCCGCTGCCGGACAATACCCATGCGGAGCTATGCCGCGATCTGGAACGGCTGAGCCTGGTGCGTGACCAGATCCGTGCCATCGAACGCGAACGTTTGCAGCGTCTCGCCGCTGCGCCGGCCGCAGCAACGGGTCCCCATGCGATGGTTCGTTTGATCGCAAGGGTCCTCGGCATCGCCATCGAGACCGCCGACATGCTGGTGCATGAGGCGCTGTCGCGCAATCTGCGTGATCGCAGAGCTGTCGCGCGCTATGCCGGGCTGACCGGCGCGCCGGACGAGAGCGGTAAACGCCGGCGCGAGAAGGGGCTGGCCCGCGCCGGCAACGGCCGTGTCCGCCGCGGCATGATCCAACTGGCCTGGCGTTTTCTGATCTTTCAGAAGGACAGTCGGCTCGCAAAGTGGTTCCGTGAGCGCACCGCCGACGGCCGCAGCACCACGCGCAAAACCATGATCGTGGCGCTAGCGCGCAAGCTGCTCATCGCGCTGTGGCGGCTGGTAACCACGGGGG
>NZ_JBBIAM010000332.1:0-869 GCF_054185185.1 Bradyrhizobium sp. UFLA05-153 | reverse complement strand
CTGTTCGTCTCGATGCGGCGCGACGGGCGATCCCTCGGCGAACTCGTGCGTTCAGAACTCGGACCCGTGCCCGGGGTCATCGCGCTGATCGGCACTTTTCTGATCATGATCATCATTCTCGCCGTGCTCGCCCTCATCGTGGTCAAGGCTCTAGCCGACAGCCCATGGGGCATGTTCACCGTCGCGATGACAATTCCGATCGCCATCTTGATGGGCGTCTACATGCGCTTCATCCGCCCCGGCGCCGTGGGCGAGGCCTCGGCCTTCGGTGTCGTCGGACTGCTGGCCGCCATCATCCTGGGCGCGAACGTTGCGGAAAGCCCGACCTGGTCGGCCGCGTTCACGTTTTCGCCGACGCAGTTGTGTTGGCTCCTGATCGTCTATGGCTTCGTCGCCTCTACCTTGCCGGTCTGGCTGCTACTCGCGCCACGCGACTACCTTTCGACATTCCTGAAGATCGGAGCGATCTTCGCTCTCGCCCTCGGCATTCTCTTTGTCGCGCCCGACCTCAAAATGCCGGCGCTCACGCGTTTCGTCGACGGAACCGGCCCGGTCTGGTCGGGAAGCCTATTCCCATTCCTGTTCATCACCATCGCCTGCGGGTCGGTGTCGGGCTTCCACAGCCTGATTTCGTCCGGCACCACACCCAAGCTGATCGACAACGAAGTGCAGGCGCGTTTCATCGGTTACGGCGGCATGCTGATGGAAAGCTTCGTCGCTATCATGGCGCTGGTGTCGGCCTCGATTATCGACCCCGGCGTCTATTTCACCATGAACAGCCCGGCCGCGGCGATCGGAACGACGGCCGAAAGCGCCGCCGCCAAGGTGAGCGAGTGGGGCTTTACGATCACGCCCGAGCAGATCAAGCA
>NZ_JBBIAM010000331.1:0-885 GCF_054185185.1 Bradyrhizobium sp. UFLA05-153 | reverse complement strand
ACATCTACGGCTATCTCAATCGGGTGCAATCCAGTCGTCGTCTAGAACGTGAAGCGTGCCGCAATATCGAGGTGATGTGGCTGATCGGTCGCCTGGCTCCCGATCATAAGACGATCGCCGATTTCCGGAAGGACAATGGTGCGGCGATCCGGAAGGTTTGTGCGAAGTTCATTGCACTATGCCGGCAAATGGGCCTGTTGCAGACCCCAAGCGTCGCGATCGACGGCAGCAAGTTCAAGGCGGTGAACAACCGCGACCGTAACTTCACGCATGCCAAGATGGCGAGGCGGATGGCGCAGATCGAGGAAAGCGTCGGTCGATATCTGCGTCAACTCGATAGCGCCGATCGGCAGGAGCCATCGGAAGCGATCAGCATCAAGACGACGAGGATCAAGGAAAAGATCGCTCGGCTGAAGCAGGAGATGAGCCGCCTGGAAGTGCTTGATGAGCAGATGCGCAACACGCCGGATCAACAGATATCGCTCACCGATCCGGATGCCCGTTCGATGGCCACCAGCGGACGCGGATCGGGTGTCGTCGGCTACAATGTCCAGGTCGCGGTGGACACCGAACACCATCTGATTGTTACGCACGAGGTCATAAACGTAGGCAACGACCGTGGGCAGCTTGCTCGGATGTCGAAGCAAGCCAAAGAAGTGCTCGAAGTGGACAAACTCGAGGCGGTCGCCGACCGTGGCTACTTCGACGGAGAGGAGATATTAGCCTGCGAAGAGGCCGGCGTTGCAGTCACCTTGCCCAAGCCTATGACGTCGAACGCCAAGGCGGAGGGCCGGTTCGGCAAACAGGACTTCGCCTACCTGCCTGATGAGGACGTCTACCGCTGCCCATCCGGCCGGCTGCTGCCCTATCACTACACCAACATCG
>NZ_JBBIAM010000330.1:0-906 GCF_054185185.1 Bradyrhizobium sp. UFLA05-153 | reverse complement strand
GGGACCGGCGGCGATCCCCGCAGCGTGCCCTTCGGGACGTCGAAGCTTTCAAAGGCGCGTTCATTCTCTGCGATTGCTCCCGCGGACTCGATCGGGATCAGTACCGGGACCTTTTTATGGTCGAGCTGAAAAAATCCGCGAACGAGCGAGAGGTATTTTTCGGCGAGCGGGATCGTGACAAGCAGGGCACTGACCTGTTTTGACTGAATGGCTTGGCGGACATCCGTCACGGCAAGGTTCTTGAACGCAACTTTTGCGCTCGCCAGATCATATTCCTTGGTCAACACATCGACAATTTTGGCGTTCGCTACTCCGCCGACCACGCCGACCGTGCGTCCCTTCAGGTTGGCCATGCCGTCGATCAACGATCCCGGCGGCGCGATGATCAGTACGACCATATGGCTGACGACGACGACGGCTTGCGCCTGCGACAAGTCGCCGACATCGCCGCGAACCACGGCCAGGTCGACCTTGCCCGCGGAGAAGGCGTTAGCGGCCTCAAGCGCGGTGCCGCTGTCGATAACCTTGAGCCGGACTGGCGCATTCATTGAAGCGAGCTCGCTTGCCATGGCTGACATTGCCTGGGCTGCCTCGCCGTCAATCGAGCCGACTGCCACGGTAAGTGTTGCCGGGCGGGTGTAGTACCGATAGCCAAGGAGACCTGCACCTGCGGCAAAAACCGCGACTCCGATAAGCAGGAAAAAGCGAAGCCAGAGCGGCAATTTTATCGACATCATGCTCGTCACTCCAGACGCATCGGCCGATGGACATCGCTGCATGCCTTAATTGCAGCGCGTACAACCGCAATACTAAAGCCGCTTTGCTCTCAAACTCGGACATTGCTCGATGCAGTCGGCATGTCTCAAACGTGCCACATCCGGACTATCGCAATATGTCCGGCACGGG
>NZ_JBBIAM010000032.1:0-88131 GCF_054185185.1 Bradyrhizobium sp. UFLA05-153 | reverse complement strand
CGCGGGCACAGACTTCCGGCCAAGGTTCCTCACGGACGCTGGAAGACCATGACCTTCCTGGCCGCCTTGCGCCATGACCGGATCGATGCGCCATGGTTCATCGAGGGACCAATCGATGGCGTAAGCTTTCGGACTTATGTCGAGAAGGTTCTTCTGCCGACCCTTCGCCCTGGCGATATCGTGGTCATGGACAATCTCGGCAGCCACAAAAGCAAGCTCGTGCGCCAGCTCATTCGCTCCGCCGGCGCCAAACTGTTCTTCCTGCCAAAATACTCGCCCGACCTGAACCCGATCGAACAGGTCTTTGCCAAGCTCAAACATCTGCTCCGAAAGGCCGCCGCCCGAACCGTCGATACGGTCTGCGCCGCCATCGGTGAAGTTCTGACGGCATTCACCCCTGGAGAATGCGCGAACTACCTCGAAAATTCAGGCTATCGAACCTAATGCCATCACGCTTTAGCCGCCAACCGGATCAGGTTCGAACCTCGACAGGCCGGCGTCGAGCAGGCTTGGCAGCAGCGGCGCTGCGCTGGGGATATGCCGCGCGTCGTCCGGTGCCTTCAACGCGGCGTCAACGTCCCTGACGTCTCACTCAATGATCGGCACCTGCCTCGCCGCCGTGCGCGGCACCGTGCCATCGAGGCGCGGGTCGTCGGCGATTTCGATCTGACGGCAGAAGGCGCGGAAGCCGGAGCGCTGGTAGAAGGCGAGCGCCGCGGGGTGATCGAAGGTGCAGGTGTGCACCCAGACGCGCCTGACGCCTTGCGACCAGGCGCGTTCGAGCGCGCGGTTCATCAGCCAGCGGCCTGCGCCGGTGCCGATGAGTTTTGCGGTGACGCCGAAGAATGCGAGCTCGCATTGGCCCGCCTCGCGGAAGTCGAGCTCGAGCAGGCCTTCTTCGCGGCCATCATCGACGAGCGCGTAGATCTCGACCCTCGGCGACTGCACGATCGCCGCGAGCTCCGCATCCGGCATGCACAGGCGCGAGAACCACAGCCAGTCCTCGCCAACCCGCGCATAGAGTGCACGAAACCAGTCGAGACCGGGTTGCTCGACTCGGCGCAACGTCCAGGCGCCCAGCGGATCGTCGCGCAGCGGCGGCCGCGCGGTCATCTCCAGATGCGTGACGACCGCGGCGATCTTCCCGCTCGGCACGTCCGAATAGCCGTCGGGGAGGATCATTCGCCGCTCACTCTCCCTCGTCGCTCGCGAGCACGCCCTTCACCGCGCGCGCCCAGCCGGCAAGCTTCCGTTCGCGCGTCGCCTGGCTCATGCTCGGCTTGAAGCGGTGCTCGAGGCGCCAGTTGTCGGCGAATTGCGTCGGCTCGGGATAGACGCCGGCGTTGAGGCCGGCGAGATAGGCGGCACCCAGCGCCGTCGTCTCCTGGATCACCGGGCGGTCGACCGGCGCGTCGAGGAGATCGGCAAGACGCTGCATGGTCCAGTCCGAGGCGGTCATGCCGCCGTCGACGCGCAAGACCACGCTCGCCGTTTCCGAGCTCGGCCAATCCGCCCGCATCGCGGCCCAGAGATCGAAAGTCTGGTAGCAGACGCTTTCCAGCGCGGCATGGGCGAGCTCGGCCGGGCCGGTGTTGCGGGTCAGGCCGAACAGTGCGCCGCGCACGCGCGGATTCCAGTACGGCGCGCCCATGCCGACGAAAGCCGGCACGAGATAGACGCTCTGCATGGAATCGGACTGGTCGGCGAGCGGGCCGGTCTCGGCCGCGTGCTTGATGATGCCTAGGCCATCGCGCAACCATTGCACCGCGCTGCCGGCAACGAAGATCGAGCCTTCGAGCGCGTAGGTGCGTTTTCCGCCGAGCTGATAGGCGATGGTGGTCAGCAGCTTGTTCTTCGAGGCCACCGGCGTGGTGCCGGTGTTGAGCAGGGCAAAGCAGCCGGTGCCGTAGGTCGACTTCATCATGCCCGGGCGGAAGCAGGCCTGGCCGATGGTCGCTGCCTGCTGGTCGCCGGCGATGCCGCAGATCGGAATCGCGCCGCCGAACAGGTCGGGGGTGGTCTCGCCGAAACGGGCGGAAGAATCCTTCACTTCGGGGAGCATCGAGCGCGGCACGCCGATGAGCTCGAGCAGTTCGTCGTCCCATTCGCCGGTGTGGATGTTGAACAGCAGCGTGCGCGAGGCGTTGGTCGCATCCGTTGCATGCACCTTGCCACCGGTGAGCCGCCAGAGCAGGTAGCAATCGACCGTGCCGAACATCAGTTCGCCGCGCGCGGCCCGCGCACGGGCGCCGGGGACGTTGTCGAGGATCCAGGCGACCTTGGTGCCGGAGAAATAGGGATCGATGATCAGGCCGGTCTTGTCTGAGATCCGGGGCTCGTGGCCTTCGGCCTTCAGCTTCGAGCAGATATCGGCGGTGCGGCGGTCCTGCCAGACGATGGCGCGGTGCACGGCCTGGCCGGTGGCGCGGTCCCAAACCACGGTGGTCTCGCGCTGGTTGGTGATGCCTATCGCGGCAACGTCCTTGGCCGTGACGCCGGCGCTCTGGAGCGCGTCGCGACAGACCATCACGGTCGAGGTCCAGATGTCCTCCGGCTCATGCTCGACCCAGCCCGAGGCCGGAAAATGCTGCGGAAACTCCTGCTGCGCCTTCGCCGCGATGGAAATATCGCTGCGAAACACGATGGCACGCGAGGAGGTGGTGCCCTGATCGATGGCGAGAACGAAAGACATGAATGTTGACCTTGGCGATTCCGGTATCCCGGGAGGGTTATTGTGTCGCGGCTAAAGGGAGCGGATTGGGACGGGAAGGTCAAGACCGCCTTGTTCCATCGAAGCAAGCGCCTGTCCCGCCCTGCCGCAAGGCTAAAGCGCGATGAGATTTGGATGAATCGTTATCGCGCTTTAGGTCATTGTTTGAGCATGATCTTTTCGGAAAACCGCTTCGCACATCGCGCTAACGGGGCCCTTCGGGTCCGGATCATTCCCCAGGACGGCGGGAGCGAAAGTGTAACTTGCCGGGACCGGCAAACGGGGCGGCATGACCTTCACGTCTCTTCAGTTCGGCGTTTTCGTCGCGGTCGTATTCGGCGCCTACTATTTGCCGCCCTTGCGCCACGTCCAGGTCCAGCTCCTCGTGCTCGCGAGCGTATTCTTCTACGGCTTCGGCCAGCCGGAGCTCCTGCCGCTGCTGCTCGTTGCGGTGCTCGGCACCTGGGTCTGCCTGGTGCTGGCGTTCGACAACCGTGCGGTGTGGATGCCGGCGGGGATCATCTTCAATCTCGGGCTGCTCGCGTTCTTCAAGTACAAGTTCCTGTTCGTCGACGCCGCCTCGGCTCATCCGATCGGATTCGCGCCGGTCGACTTCCTGCTGCGCTTGCCGCTGCCGATCGGCATCTCGTTCTTCGTCTTCCACAACATCAGCCTGCTGGTCGACCTGACGCGCGAAAAACGCCCGCCGCCGCTGCGCGACGTCTTCCTCTACATCATCTTCTTTCCGCAGCTCGTCTCCGGCCCGATCACGCGCGCGGGCCAGTTCATGCCGCAGATAGCGCCCAAGCACCTTGCCGACGTCGCCTTCGTGGAGGCGGCCAAATGGATCCTGGCCGGCTATTTCTTCAAGCTCTATGTGGCGAACAACCTCAACGAGATGACGTCCTATATGGACTTTCCGCTCTATGAGATGGTGCGCACGCAGGACCGCTGGCTGCTGGTGTTCTTGTACAGTTACCAGATCTATGCCGACTTCTTCGGCTATTCGGCGATCGCGCTCGGCCTCGGGCTTTTGTTCGGATACCGCCTGCCAGTCAATTTCGACCTGCCATACATCTCGGCCTCGTTCTCCGAATTCTGGACGCGCTGGCACATTTCGCTGTCCAATTGGCTCAAGACCTATCTCTACATCCCGCTAGGCGGCAACCGAAAGGGCGTGGTGCGAACCTGTCTCAACCTGATGATCGTGATGACGCTCGGCGGACTCTGGCACGGCGCGAGCCTGAGCTACGCGCTGTGGGGCATGCTGCACGGGCTTCTGCTCGTCATCGAGCGGCCGTTTCTGAAGGTCCTGGGCAGTGCCGGATCACTCGTGCGGCTGCTCCGCATGGGCATCGTGTTCCTGTGCGTGACGATGCTCTGGATCTTCTTCAAGCTGCCGAACTTCGATCACGCGCTCGGCTATCTCCACGGCATGTTCACGCCGACGACCAATCCCAATCCGACGAAGCTGTTCTACAATCTGGCCCTGCTCTACAGCCTTCCCGTGATCATCCAGCATCTCGGTATCGGCGCGATCGTCGAGGGCCGACTGCGACGATGGGAGCCCTATCTCTATGGCGCGCTCGCGGCCCTTGCTTTTCTCGAGGCGGGCCCCGACGCCGCCTTCATCTATTTCCAGTTCTGACCATGCCGCAGACCTCGCCACTTCCATGGCTGGTTCGATGCGTCGCTACAGCGGCGGCGCTGCTGTTGGCCTGCGGTCTTGCGACGGCATGGATCGGCGCGGCGCTTCAGCAGCCGGCGGTCACGACCCGTGACGGCAGCCTCATCACCCTCAACCGTTATGTGAGGGAGCCCGTGCCTGACGTCGTGCTGGTCGGCAGCTCGGTCACCTGGCGTCTCAAGGAGGAATATTTCTCACGTCCCCGCGTACGCAATCTTGCGCTGGCCGGCGGCTCTCCAGTGACCGGCCTCGAGATCGTCGCGAAGCAACCGCGCCTGCCGAAAATCATCCTGATCGAGACCAACGTTCTCTCGCGCGCCGTCGACGGCGCGCTGGTTGAACGGTTCACCGGTGCCGAACGGGCGGGCGCGTTGTTTCTCCGTCCGGTGCGAACGGCGATCGCGGCGTTTGAGACCCTTAATCACGCGCCGCCGGATGCCGCGAAGGCGCGCGCCGAGCGCGAGGACCTGCTGAGCCAGTCGCCCTCCGGCTTCGACAACCACGTCTATGTCGAGCGCGCCGTAGGGGAGATGAACGCGGAGGAGCCGTCTGCCCGCGCCAAGGACAATGCGACGCTCATCAAACAACTCATCGGCGAGATCGAGCGCCGCGGCGGGCGCGCTTTTCTGATCGCCGTTCCGTTCTCGCCGGAGATCGAAGCGACGAGCTCCGTCAGGGCGACCAGGACGATCGTGCAAGACGCCTTCCCGGATCAAGGCGCATGGCTGGCGATCGACGCACCACTCTCGGAGCTGCGCTGGGCCGATGGCGTCCACCTCGACGAGCGCTCCGCCCTGATCGTCGCGCGCGCGATCGAGAAGGCGTTGGCGGAACGCTAGCTGCATCGCGTGGGTGGGCACGCAGTCGTCGATGACGAGACGATTGCGACCTTGCCGGTGAGATCGAACGGAGATTTTTGCTGGGCTCCCTGGCTCAGCTCGTTCGACCGTCATCGCCCGGCTTGACCGGGCGATCCAGTAACGCAGAGGCGGCGCGGATAGAACCGAGAAGCCGCAGCGTACTGGATTCCCCGCTTTCGCGGGGAATGACAGCTTCCGTGCGTCAGATCAACCCGCCCGCGTCCGCGACGCGGCGCTGGTGATACTCGGTGTCGCCAAACGTGTTCTCGATCATGGTCAGGCGCTTGAAGTAGTGGCCGATCTTCGCCTCCATGGTCATGCCGATGCCGCCGTGGAGCTGGATCGACTGCTGGCCGACGAACTTCAGCGACTTCCCGATCTGCACCTTGGCCGCAGCGATCGCGCTGGAGCGCTCCTTGGCGTCCTCGAAATCGTTCGCCATGGTCGCGAACATCGACATCGAGCGGGCCTGCTCGGCGGCGACGAACATGTCGGAGGCGCGGTGCTGGAGCGACTGGAACGAGCCGATCGCGACGCCGAACTGCTTGCGCGTCTTGATGTACTCGACGGTGGTCTTCAGCGATTCATCCATCAGGCCGACCGCTTCGGCGCAAAGCGCGACGCGGGCCTCGTCGACGACGCGCTCGATCAACGCGAGCGAATCCTCAGGATTGCCGATCGCCGCATCGGCGCCGACCTCGACACCGGTCAAGGCGATGTCGGCAGCGTGCAGGCCGTCCTGCGTCGGATACGACTTCCTGGTGACACCCTTGGCGTTCGCCGGCACTAGAAACACGCCGATGCCGCTTCTCTCGCGGCGATCACCCTTGGTGCGGGCGGTGACGATGAGCGTGTCGGCGTTCTCGCCGTTCAGCACGACGAACTTCTCGCCGTCGATGACCCAGCCGCTACCCTTCTTCTTCGCTGACGTGGCGACGTCGAAGAGGTCGTAGCGCGAGTTCTTCTCGAGCTGCGCAAAGGCGAGCGTCTGGCTGCCGTCGATGATGCCGGGCAGGTGCGCGACCTTCTGCGCATCCGAGCCGCCATGGCGCAGGAAGCCGCCGCCGATCACCACGGTTGCGAGATACGGCTCGAGCACGAGCGCCTTGCCGAGCGCTTCCATCACGATCATGGTCTCGACGCCGCCGCCGCCGAAACCGCCATCGGCTTCCGCGAAGGGCAGGCCCAGGAGGCCCTGCTCGGCGAGCCTGCCCCAGACGGCTTTGCTCCAGCCGCCCTTCTCCTGCATGTACTTCTTGCGGCTCTCGAAATCGTAGGAGTCGGTCAAGAGACCGTCGACACTGTCCTTGAGAAGCCGCTGCTCCTCGGTCAAATCAAAATCCATCTGTCTCTCCAAAATCGACGCAGGGTTCTGTTCGCCTGCCGTCGCCTCACCCTCAGACGTCATCCCCGCGAAGGCGGGGATCCAGTAAACGCAACCGCATGCCGTAATCACGACCGCCGCGGCGTACTGGGTCCCCCGCCTTCGCGGGGGACGACACCGTTTGTTGCGTCTCTCACAGCCCCAGCACCGCCTTGGCGATGATGTTGCGCTGGATCTCGTTGGAGCCGCCGTAGATCGAGACCTTGCGGTTGTTGAAATAGCTCGGCGCGATCTGCGCGGTCCAGTCCATGGCTTCGTTCGAGCCGTCGTCGCCGTGGATGTCGTAGGGCGCGGCGAACGGGCCGATGACTTCCATGAGCAGTTCGGTCGTGGTCTGCTGGATCTCGGAACCCTTGATCTTCAGCACCGAGGATGCCGGATTGGGCTTGCCCTTGCCGTGCTTGCCCTCATCCGCAACGACGCGAAGCTGCGTGAGCTCCAGCGCCTTCAGCTCGATCTCGCAAGCCGCAAGCTTCTCGCGGAAGGCAGCATCCTGGATGATCGGCTTGCCGCCGGACTCGACCTTGGACGCCAGCTCCTTGATGCGGCGGATGCGCTCCTTGGAGACGCCGACGCGCGCGATGCCGGTGCGCTCGTTGCCGAGCAGGAATTTTGCGTAGTCCCAGCCCTTGTTCTCCTCGCCGATCAGGTTCTCAATGGGCACCTCGACGTCGTCGAAGAAGACTTCGTTGACCTCGACGCCGCCGTCGATGGTCTGGATCGGGCGCACGGTCACGCCCTTCGACTTCATGCTGAAGACGATGAAAGAGATGCCCATCTGCTTCTTGGCCGACGGATCGGTGCGGCAGAGGCAGAAGATCATGTCGGCGTGCTGGGCGAGCGTGGTCCAGGTCTTCTGGCCGTTGATGATCCACTTGTCGCCCTTGCGCTCAGCCTTGGTCTTCAGCGAGGCGAGGTCCGAACCGGAGCCGGGCTCGGAGAAGCCCTGGCACCACCAATCGTCGACATTGGCAATGCGCGGCAGATACTTTTTCTTCTGCTCCTCATTGCCGAAGGTGTAGATCACCGGGCCCACCATGCTGACGCCGAAGGCGAGCGGCTGCGGCGCCGGATAGGACTGCAGCTCCTCGTTGAAGATGTAGTGCTGCACGGATGTCCAGCCGGTGCCACCATATTGCTTCGGCCAGTGGCTGACGCCCCAGCCCTTCTTGTTGAGGATGCGCCACCACGTCACCATCTCGTCCTTCGAGAGATGGCGGCCTTCGACCAGCTTGCGGCGCGTGTCCGGCGGCACGTTGTCGCGGAAGAACTGCCGCACTTCCTCGCGAAACGCCTGCTCTTCTTTCGTGAATGCGAGATCCATCGGATCCTCCTGTCCAGCTTCTTTCTCTTCGTCATCCTGGCGAAAGCCAGGATCCATTACCACCGGCCGTCATCGTGTCGGTCGGTGGCTGCCGTCCGTGCCTCATCGCGACACACGGGGTAATGGGTCCTGGCCTTCGCCAGGACGACAGCAACTACTGCAACACCTCAAAAAGTCCCGCCGCGCCCATGCCGCCGCCGACGCACATGGTGACGACCGCGTATTTGGCCTTGCGGCGGCGGCCTTCGATCAGGGCGTGACCGGTCAGCCGCGCGCCCGACATGCCGTAGGGATGGCCGACCGAGATCGCGCCGCCATCGACGTTGATCTTGTCGGGGTCGATGCCGAGCTTGTCGCGGCAGTAGAGCACCTGCACCGCGAACGCCTCGTTCAATTCCCACAGACCGATGTCGTCGACCTTGAGCCCGTGGCGCTTGAGCAGGCGCGGCACGGCGAAGACCGGGCCGATGCCCATCTCGTCGGGCTCGCAGCCGGCAGAGACGAAGCCGCGGAAGATGCCGAGCGGCTGCAGGCCACGCTTGGCCGCTTCCTTGTCGCTCATGATCACCGACGCGCTGGCGCCGTCCGAAAGCTGGCTGGCATTGCCGGCGGTGACGGTGAAGCCTTCGCCACGCACGGGCTTCAGGCCGGCGAGGCCTTCGGCGGTGGTTTCGGGGCGCGGACCTTCGTCCTGAGAGAGCGTCACGTCCTTGAAAGAGACTTCGCCGGTCGCCTTGTCGGTCACGGCCATCTTGGTGGTGATCGGCGCGAGCTCGTCCTTGAACTTTCCACCCTGCTGCGCGGCCGCGGTGCGGCGCTGGCTCTCCAGCGAATACTCATCCTGCTTCTCGCGCGAGATGCCATAGCGCTTCGCCACGATTTCAGCCGTGTCGATCATGGGCATGTAGACCTCGCCCTTGATCTTGAGCAGCGCCGGGTCCTGGGCGTGAAAGGCGTTCATCTTGTCGTTCTGCACCAGCGAGATCGACTCGCCGCCGCCACCGACCGCGATCTCGACACCGTCGAAGATCACCGAGCGCGCGGCAAGCGCGATCGCCTGGAGACCGGAGGCGCACTGACGATCGATGGTGGTGCCGGCGACGGTGACGGGCAGACCGGCACGCAGCAGCGCCTTGCGCGCGATGTTGCCGCCGGTCGAGCCCTGCTGGAGGGCGGCGCCCATCACGACGTCCTCAACCTCCTTCGGATCGATCTTCGCGCGCGCAACGGCCTCGCCGATGGCATGACCGAGCAGCGTCGCGCCCTCGGTGTTGTTGAGCGCGCCGCGATAGGCCTTGCCGATCGGCGTGCGGGCGGTGGAAACGATGACGGCGTCGGTCACGAGCGGACTCCTGTAGCGCTTTGTTGGGTGGATTGGGATGGTTTCTGCTGCTGGCGCAATTCATGGCGCGACAGCTTGCCGACCGGCGTGCGCGGCAGCTCATCGACAAATTCGAGGGCGGCCGGCAATTCATGCTTGCCGACCTTGCCGGTGAGGAAGGCGCGCAGATCGTCGATCGAGAACGACGTGGCATCCGGCTTGAGCTTGACGAACGCCTTGGCCGCCTCGCCGCGATATTGGTCGGGAATGCCGATGACGATGACCTCGTGCACGCCCGGGTGCGTATAGATCGCCTGCTCGATCATCTGCGGATAGACGTTGAATCCGCCGGAGATGATCATGTCCTTCTTGCGGTCGACCAGGAAGAAATAGCCGTCCGCGTCGCGATAGCCGATGTCGCCGGTGAGGAAGCGGCCATCGGCAAAGGATTCCGCGCTCTCCTTTGGCTTGTTCCAGTAGCCCTTGGTGACGTTCGGGCCCTTGATGCGGATCTCGCCCACTTCGCCCGGCGGCAGCACCTTCGTGGGATCATCGAGCGACACCACATCGAGTTCGATGCCGGGCAGCATCAACCCGATCGAGCCCGGCTTTTCCGGACCGACCGGCGGATGGCCGGTCCCGGGCGAGCAGGTCTCGGTCATGCCCCAGCCGCTCTTGAGCTTCTTGCCGACCTTGCGCTCGAAGAAATTCGCCACCTCCACCGGCAGCGGCGCGCCGCCGGAGCCGATCAGGGAGAGCGAAGAGAAATCGCGCTTGTCGAGATCGGGGAGCGCCGCGATCGCGATCCACATCGTCGGCACGCCCGGAAAGTAGGTCGCGCGCTTGACCTCGATGTCGTGCATGACAGCCTCGACGTCGAAGCGCTGGTGCAGCGAGATCAGGTTGCCGCGGCGGAGCGAGGACAAGAGAACGACGGTCAGCGCGTAGATGTGGAACAGTGGCAGCACGCAGATCACGCGCTCGATGACGTTGCCGCGCGCGGCGCGGGCCGGCTTGCCCCAGACGTCGTAGATCGACACGGCCGAGGTGAGATTGCCATGCGTGAGCATCGCGCCTTTCGGCAGGCCGGTGGTGCCGCCGGTATATTGCAGCAGCGCGACGTCATCGGCGGTGACGACAGGCCACTGCGCCGGCTTGGTCGCGCCGTCGACGAAGGTCTTGAAGGTGACGATCCTGGGATCGGCGGGGATCGCGGCTTGCGGCGTGCCGACCTTGCCCCAATGATCGTCCTCGCAGACGACCAGGCGGTCGATCAGGCCTTTTTCCAGAAACTTCAGCGCGGTCGGCAGCAGCGCTGCCAGGTTCGAGGTGACGAGCACCCGCGCGCCGGAGTCGCGGACCTTGTGCGAGAGCGCGATCTCGCCGTCGAGCGGAGAGAGATGCGCGACGCGCGCGCCGGCCTTCAGCGCACCGAAGAAATTGACGGGATGATCCGGCGTGTTGCCGAGGAACAGCGCAACGGAAGAGCCCTTGCTGCAGTCGGCGCGCAGGAAGGCAGCGGCGGCCGATTCCGCCATCGCCTCCAGCTCGGTGTAGCTGATCGGGCGATCGCGGAATTCGAGCGCGGCACGCGCGCCGAAGTCGGCGGCTGCCTTCGAGAGGAGATCAGGCAACGTGCCCTGGACGATCGTGTCGTCCCAATGCACGCCTTCGGGATAAAACTGTTCGCCGGGATGGGTCATTGAGGTTCGTTACTCTGCATGGCCTGCAGCGATTTTGCGTGAGGTGGGCACACTGCCCGAGCTCCCTTCCCCCTTGCGGGGAAGGGTTGGGGAACGGGGTGCCACGAGCGCTGACCTCGCCCGGGGCTACCCCCCTCCCTGGCCCTCCCCCGCAAGGGGGGAGGGAACGGAGAGAGAGTCCCCTGGAACGTGAAATTCACGCGGCCAGCGCGATCCAATTGCATCACGCCGCTTTCGACTCGGCTGCGAGCGAGGCGAAGGTCTTGCCTTCGGCCGCGAGCTTCTTCAGCAGCGGCGCGGGCTCGAGGCTCGGGTCGTTGGTCTCCTTGGCGTAGACCGACAAACGATCGGCGATGTGCTTGAGGCCAACCGTGTCAGCCCAGTACATCGGGCCACCGCGATAGATCGGCCAGCCGTAGCCATAGAGCCAGACCACATCGATGTCCGACGGACGCGCGGCGATGCCTTCTTCGAGGATCTTCGCGCCCTCGTTGATCATCGGGTACATCATGCGCTCGAGGATCTCCTCGTCGCTGACGACGCGCTTCTTGCGACCGAGCCGCAGCAAGGTCTCGTCGATCAGCTTCTCGACCTCGGGATCGGGCAGCGGCGCGCGGGAGCCGGCTTCATACTTGTAATAGCCCTTGCCGGTCTTCTGGCCGAAGCGGCCGGCTTCGCACAGCGCGTCCGCGATCTCCGACTTGATGCCGCGGTCCTTGCGCGAGCGCCAGCCAATGTCGAGGCCGGCGAGATCGCCCATCGCGAACGGCCCCATCGGCATGCCGAACTTGGTCACGACGGCGTCGACCTGCTGCGGCAGCGCGCCTTCGAACAGCAGCTTTTCCGCCTGCTTGCCGCGCTGCGCCAGCATGCGGTTGCCGACAAAGCCGTCGCAGACGCCGACCACGGCCGGCACCTTCGCGATCTTGCGCGCGATGGTGACGGCGGTCACCAGCGCATCCGGCGCGGTCTTGTCGGCGCGCACGATCTCGCACAGCTTCATGACGTTGGCCGGCGAGAAGAAGTGCATGCCCAAAACGTCCTGCGGACGCTTGGTGGACTTCGCGATCTCGTCGATGTTGAGATACGAGGTGTTGGAGGCGAGCACGGCACCTGGCTTGACGTATTGGTCGAGCTTGCCGAACACTTCCTTCTTGACCGCCATGGTCTCGAACACGGCCTCGATGACGAGGTCGGCATTGCCGACATTCTCGATGCCGACGACACCGTTGATCAGCGCCATGCGCTTGGCGGGCGCGTCCGCCGGGATGCCACCGCGCGCCGCGGTCGCTTCCCAGTTCTTCTGCATGATGCCCATGCCACGCTTGAGCTGCTCCTCGCCGGTCTCGATCAGGGTCACGGGGATGCCGGCATTGGCAAAGGACATCGCGATGCCGCCGCCCATGGTGCCCGCGCCGAGGATGGCGACGCGCTCGACGGGACGCGACTTGGTGCCCTCGGGCACGCCGGCGATCTTGTTGGCCTCGCGCTCGGCGAAGAAGGCGTAGCGCTGCGCCTTGGACTGGTCGCTGGTGAGGAGCTTGAGGAAGCCTTCGCGCTCCTTCTTCAGGCCCTCGTCGAACGGCAGGTCGATGGCATAGCCAACGGCGTCCGCGGCGGCGAACGGCGCTTCCAGGCCGCGCGACTTCTTAGTCATCGCGGCGACCGCGTTGGTGAAGATCGAGCGATCGGCCCTGGCAGCCGCGATCTTGCTGTCGTCGTCGCGCAGGCGCCGCAAGGGACGCTTCTCGGCGAGCAGCTTGCGGACGAAGGCTTCGCCGCCGGCCGCCGGACCTTCGACGATCTCCTCGATCAAGCCGTTCTTCAGCGCTTCCGCCGCGCCGATCGGATCACCGCCGACGATCATCCTGACCGCGAGCTCCGGGCCGACCGCTCGCGGCAGACGCTGGGTGCCACCGGCGCCGGGCAGGAGACCGAGCTTCACCTCGGGCAGGCCGAGCTTTGCCTCTTTCGTCGCCACGCGGAAATGACAGGCAAGCGCAACCTCGAGACCGCCGCCGAGCGCGGTGCCATGGATCGCGGCGACGACGGGCTTGGGCGAATTCTCGATCTCCGAGAGCACGTCGTTGAGCGCGGGCGGCTTCGGCGGCTTGCCGAACTCGGTGATATCGGCGCCGGCGATGAAGGTGCGGCCGGCGCAGGTCAGCACGATGCCCTTGATGGCGGGATCGGCGACCGCCTGCTTGACGCATTCCAGGATTCCGCCGCGGACGGCCGCACTGAGCGCATTTACCGGAGGGCTATTGACCGTGACGACCCCGATCTCGTCATGACGCTCAAGCTTGACCACTTCGCTCACGGCATACCCTCCAGTTAAGGATTTACTTTTGTTTCAATTTCGCGGTGCGGAATTTAATTCCGCATCTTGACGGCAGGGTTATTTTGAAGCACGAGCCTTGTCAACGACTCCGCGCAAGAAGCAGATCAGGGATGAAGCGTACAGGAAAGAAACCAGCGACCGATCGGAACTTCGTCGTCGCGCTTTCCCGCGGGCTCGATGTATTGCGCGCATTCCAACCCAACGACGGGCTTCTCGGCAATCAGGAGATCGCGGCCCGCACGAATTTGCCCAAGCCAACCGTGTCGCGGCTGACTTATACGTTGACGAAACTCGGTTATCTTACACCGGTTCCCCGCTTCGAAAAGTACCAGCTCGCGCCCGCCGCCTTGGCGCTCGGTTACGCGGCGCTGGCCAATCTCGGCATTCGACACCTGTCCGAGCCGTTTCGCGAGGAAGTGATGCGCGCCACGGGCGGCGCGGTCGCGGTCGGCGGTCGCGACCGCCAGAGCATGATCTATTTCGGGCAGAGCCGGGGCAGCGAAACGGTCGGCGTTCAACTTGACGTCGGCTCCCGCGTGCCGATTGCAACCAGCGCGATGGGCCGCGCCTATTTCTGGGCGCTCGACGAAGAGGAGCGCGCTTCGCTCCTGCGCGACCTGCGCGAACACTACGGCAGCCGCTGGCCGAAATTGCGCGACGGGTTGGAGCGTTCCGGCGAGACGGTCGCGAAATACGGCTTTGCGATTTCAGTCGGCGACTGGCACGACGACATCGGCGCCGCGGGCGTCGCACTCAGGCTGAACGACGGAACCGGACCCTACGCGTTCAATTGCGGCGCGCCCGCATTCCGTTTCACGGAAGAGCGTTTGATCACCGACATTGGACCACGTCTCTTGGCGATGGTAAGGAACATCGAAGCGGCGCTCGGCGGAATAGCGCCGCAATTCAAAAAAGAAGCCGGCAAGAAGCTAAAATCAGGAGGAAAAGTTGCACGTGTGGCCGAGGGGATCAGATAGCCATCGTCGTTGCAGAGGGCGCTTCGTGTCGCCCTCCGGCCCACTCAACGGTGTAGGCGAGACGAGATGACGCAGGTACAGCTCGCGCAGGGGAATTCTCCTCTGCTCGCGGTTCGCGACGTCAGCGTCGTGTTCGGCGGCATCGTCGCGCTCAACGGCGTGTCTTTTGACATGCACAAGGGCCAGATCCTCGGATTGATCGGCCCCAACGGTGCCGGCAAGACCACGCTGTTCAATTGCCTCTCGCGGCTCTACCAGCCCTCGTCCGGCGACATCCTGCTGGAAGGCGCGAGCATTTTGACGCGCCCGCCGCACCGGATCGCCGAGATCGGCATCGGCCGCACCTTCCAGAACGTGGCGCTGTTCCCCAACCTGTCAGTGATGGACAATGTGCGCGTCGGCACGCATGCGCGCACCTCCAGCGACATCATCAGCGACTCGCTTCGCCTCGCCTGGGTTCGCCGCAGTGAGTCGAGCGTCAACAAGAAGGTGCACGAGATCCTCGCCTATCTCGACCTCGAGGACGTCGCTCACACCACCGTCTCTGGCCTGCCCTTCGGTACGCAGAAGCGCGTCGAGCTGGCGCGGGCGCTGGCGGCTGATCCAAAAATCCTGCTGCTCGACGAGCCGGCCGGCGGTCTCAACCATGAAGAGGTCTACGTGCTCGGCGACCTCATCCGCCGCATCCGCGACGACCGCCACATGACCGTGCTGCTGGTCGAGCACCACATGGGCCTCGTCATGTCGATCGCCGACCATGTCGTGGCGCTGAATTTCGGCAAGAAGCTCGCGGAAGGCACGCCCGCCCAGGTGCAGGCGGATCCCGACGTCATCAAGGCCTACCTCGGGAGCAAGGACCAATGACGATGCTGCTCAACGTCAAGGACCTGCGCGCCTATTACGGCCAGGTGCAGGCCCTTCACGGCCTGTCCTTTTCGCTCAACGAGGGCTCGCTGACCACGCTCTTGGGGGCCAACGGCGCCGGCAAGACCACGACGCTGCGCGCGATCTGCAACATGGTGCGTTCCACCGGTGCGATCGAGTTCGACGGCAAGCCGCTCGCCAGCCGTTCGACCGAGAACATCGTGCGCTTCGGCATCGCGCATGTGCCGCAGGGCCGCGGCACCTTCACCAACATGACGGTGGAGGAAAATCTTCAACTCGGAGCCATCACCCGCAAGGACAATGCAGGCATCGTCACCGACATCGAGCGCATGTATGCGCATTTCCCGGTCCTCAAGCAGCGGCACACCCAGCAGGCCGGCACGCTCTCGGGCGGCGAGCAGCAGATGCTCGCGGTTGCCCGTGCGCTGATGCTGCGGCCGCGCCTGATGCTGCTGGACGAGCCGTCCTTCGGACTTGCGCCGCTGGTCGTACGCGACCTTTTCAAGATCCTCGGCAAGATCAACCGCGAAGACAAGGTCACGATCCTGGTGGTCGAGCAGAACGCCCAGCTCGCGCTCGAGCTCGCCGACCAGGCCTATGTGATCGAGACCGGCCGCATCGTGATGTCGGGTAACGCCAAGGACATCGCGAACAACGAGGACATCCGCAAATCCTATCTGGGTTACTGAGGGAGCCGGGACGATGGAGCTTTTCACCAACCAGATCCTGGCCGGGATTGCGACCGGCGCGATCTATGCCTGCATGGCGCTCGCAGTGGTCATGATCTACCAGGCGATCGACCATCTCAACTTCGCGCAGGGCGAGATGGCGATGTTCGCGACCTTCATCTCCTGGCAGCTGATGCAATGGGGTGTGCCCTATTGGGCCGCCTTCGTGATCACGCTGGCGTTCGCTTTCGTCGGCGGCATCGCGATCGAGCGCATCCTGTTCAAGCCGCTCGCCAAGGCGCCGATCCTGACCAACGTCGCCGGCTTCATCGCGCTGTTTGCCATCATCAACTCCTCGGCCGGCCTGATCTGGGACTTCACCATCAAGCAATATCCGACCCCGTTCGGCTCCTCGCCGTTCCTCGGCAGCCAGCTCATCTCGACCCACCAGGCCGGCATGATCGGCGTCACCTTGCTGCTGCTGGTTGGCCTGTTCTTCTTCTTCCAGTACACTCGAATCGGCCTCGCGATGCGGGCAGCTGCCTCGCTGCCTGAATCGGCGCGGCTCGTCGGCATCAACACGAGCTGGATGATCGCGCTCGGCTGGGGCATGGCATCGGCGATCGGCGCGATCGCCGGCATGCTGATCGCCCCGGTGGTATTTCTCGAGCCCAACATGATGGGCGGCGTCCTGATCTACGGCTTTGCCGCGGCCGTGCTCGGCGGCCTGTCGAGCCCGTTCGGCGCGGTGGTCGGCGGCTTCCTGGTCGGCATCTTCGAGAACCTCGCCGGCACCTACATCCCCGGCGTCGGCAATGAGCTGAAGCTCCCGATCGCGCTCGCGCTGATCATTTCCGTCCTGGTCGTCAAACCCGCTGGCCTGTTCGGCCGGCACATCGTCAAGCGAGTTTGATCATGAGCGCAGCAGAAGAAGTCGTTGCCGAAGGCCACGAGGCGGTCGAGGCAGTTCCGAAGCGGGCCATGACGCTGAGCACGACCACCTCGCTGGTGGTGCTCGCAGTACTCCTGATCGTTCCGCTGTTCGCCAAGAACTTCATCATCTTCCAGCTGACGATGCTCCTGATCTACGGGCTCGCAGTGCTGGCGCTGAACATTCTCACCGGCGGGAGCGGCCAGTTCTCACTCGGCCAGAGCGCGTTCTACGCCGTCGGTGCCTATGTCACTGCGGTGCTGATGGAGCAGTTCAACGTCAACTATGCGCTCACGCTGCCGGTCGCCGGCGTGATCTGCTTCGGCTTCGGCTTCCTGTTCGGCCAGCCGGCGCTGCGGCTCTCCGGCGTCTATCTCGCGCTCGCGACGTTTGCGCTCGCCACCGCCATGCCGCAGCTTCTGAAGCTGAACTTCCTCGAGCACTGGACCGGCGGCGTACAGGGGCTCGTCGTCACCAAGCCGGACGCCCCGTTCGGCCTGCCGATGGGCCAGGACATGTGGCTCTATTACTTCACGCTCGTCGTCACGCTCGCGATCTACATCTTCTCGGTGAATCTCTTGCGCTCCCGCTCGGGCCGCGCCTTCATGGCGATCCGCGACAACGAGATCGCGGCATCCTCAATGGGCGTCAACGTCGCTCTCTACAAGACGCTGGCCTTCGGCGTGTCCGCCGGCATCACCGGTGTCGCCGGCGGCCTCAGCGCCATCGCGGTGCAGTTCGTCGCACCCGACAGCTACACCATCACGCTCGCGATCTCGCTGTTCCTCGGCATGGTCGTCGGTGGCGTCGGCTGGCTGCCCGGCTCGTTCGTCGGCGCCGCTTTCATCATCTTCGTGCCGAACATGGCGGAAAGCATCTCAAAAGGCCTCTCCGGCGCAGTGTTCGGCGTGCTCCTGTTCCTCGTCATCTTCCTGGTGCCGCATGGCGCAAGGCAGGTTGCGATCGTCAGCCAACAGTTGATTGGCAAACTCAAGAAGAACTGAAACGTCTAAAGGAGACTGAATTGCTGTTCGCAAGAATACTGGGAATCGTCGCTGTCGGAACGGCGGTCGCAACGATCACCTCCGGCGCAGCACTCGCCCAAAAGAAGTACGATACCGGCGCGACCGACACCGAGATCAAGATCGGCAACATCATGCCGTATAGTGGTCCGGCCTCCGCCTACGGCGTCATCGGCAAGACCGAAGAAGCCTATTTCAAGATGATCAACGACAAGGGCGGCATCAATGGCCGCAAGGTCAACTTCGTCACCTATGACGACGCTTACTCGCCGCCGAAGGCGGTCGAGCAGGTCCGCAAGCTCGTCGAGAGCGATGAGGTGCTGGCCGTGTTCAACCCGCTCGGCACGCCCTCCAACACAGCGATCCAGAAATATCTCAACGCCAAGAAGATCCCGCAGCTGTTCGTCGCGACCGGCGCCACCAAGTGGAACGATCCAAAGAACTTCCCATGGACCATGGGCTGGCAGCCCTCCTACCAGAGCGAAGCGCAAATCTACGCGAAGTGGCTCTTGAGGGAGAAACCCGACGCCAAGGTGGCGGTGCTCTATCAGAACGACGATTTCGGCAAGGACTATCTCAAGGGCACCAAGGACGGGTTCGGCGGCAAGGCCTCGAACATCATCATGGAAGAGAGCTATGAGGTGTCCGAGCCGTCGATCGACGGCCATATCGTCAAGATCAAGGCCGCCAATCCGGACGTGTTCGTGATCTACGCAACGCCGAAATTCGCCGCCCAGGCCATCAAGAAGGTGGCCGAGCTTTCCTGGAAGCCCCTTCAGATCGTCACCAACGTTTCGAGCTCGGTCGGCGGCGTGATGAAGCCCGCGGGCCTCGAAAACTCGCAAGGCATCCTGTCTGCCACTTACGGCAAGGACGCCGGCGACCCGCAGTGGGACAGTGACCCCGGCATGAAGAAGTGGTCGGAGTTCGTCGACAAGTACATGCCTGGCACGGACAAGAACGACAGCTTCGTCGTCTATGGCTATGGCGTTGCGCAGACGCTCGCAAAGGTGCTGGAAATGTGCGGCGATGATCTAACCCGCGCAAACGTCATGAAGCAGGCGGCGAGCCTGAAGGACTTCGCTCCTGACACCTTGCTGCCCGGCGTGAAGATCAATACCAGCGCGACCGATTTTGCCCCCATCAGCCAGCTCCAGATGCAACGCTTCAAGGGCGAGAAATGGGAACTCTTCGGCGAGATCATCAGCGGCGACGTCCCCTCCCAATGAAGCGCTGACGCAACAGCTTACCAGGTGAGCCCCCGCGAGCGATCGCGGGGGCTTTTTGTTGACGGCCGGCGCCAATCTTGTTCAATGCAGAGCCGATCCAACCGGGTGGGAGAGCAATGGCTGTCGTCCGTCTTCAGTTCGCGGCCCTGTCGGCCGCATTCATCTTGTGCACCGCAACGAACGGCACAGCTCTGGCACAAAAGAAATATGACACCGGCGCCACCGACACCGAGATCAGGATCGGCAACATCATGCCCTACAGCGGTCCGGCCTCCGCCTATGGCGTGATCGGCAAGACCGAAGAGGCCTATTTCAACAAGATCAATGCGGAAGGCGGTATCAACGGTCGCAAGATCAAGTTCATCTCCTACGACGATGCCTACTCGCCGCCGAAGACGCTCGAACAGGCCCGCAAGCTCGTCGAAAGCGACGAGGTGTTCCTAATCTTCGGATCGCTCGGCACCTCGACCAACGCCGCCATCCGCAAGTACATGAACGAGAAGAAGGTGCCGCAATTGTTCGTGGCGAGCGGCGCCTCCAAATGGAACGATCCGAAAAACTACCCATGGACCATGGGCTGGCAACCGAGCTACGCCAGCGAAGCGCGCATCTACGCCAAATACATCATCAAGGAGAAGCCCGAAGCCAGGATCGCCGTGCTCTACCAGAACGACGATTTCGGCAAGGACTATCTGAGGGGCCTGAAGGACGGCCTCGGGCCGAAGGCCTCGATGATCGTGCTCGAGGACGGCTACGACACCTCCGAGCCAGCGATCGACGAGCGCGTCGTGAAGCTAAAGGCCTCGGGCGCCGACGTCTTCATCAGCATTACCACGCCGAAATTCGCCGCCCAGGCGATCAAGAAGGCGGCCGAGATCAACTGGCATCCGATGCAAATCATCTCCAACGTCTCGGCATCGGTCGGCGGCGTGATCGAGCCGGCGGGCTTCGAGGTGTCGCAGGGCATCCTCTCGGCGACCTACGTCAAGGACGGCACCGACCCGCAGTGGAACGCCGACGACGGGATGAAGAGGTTCTACGATTTCCTCGCGCAATTTGATCCGAAGGCGAACAGGCTCGACGCCGCCGTCGCGTTCGGCTACGGCGCGGCGCAGACGATGGCGAAGGTTCTCCAGATGTGCGGCGACGATCTCACGCGCGAGAACGTCATGAGGCAGGCGGCGAGCTTGAAGGATTTCGCTCCGGACACGCTGCTTCCCGGCATCAAGATCAACACCGCGCCGGACAATTTCGCGCCGATCGCACAGCTCCAGATGATGCGCTTCAAGGGCAGGTCGTGGGAGCTGTTCGGCGACGTCATCTCCAGCGAACTCGGCCACTAGGGTACGCGGAGTGCTTACAACCGAAAATCGCAAGAGACGGTTTGCACAACTTCCATCAACAACATGCTCGGCGCGTGCCGCTATCTCGCAACTGCAACCGGTCACGTGCGCACATCATCCAATGTTTCGCACGCCTCCGCCAAGCGGATGACTACTAAAGGAGCAGCCCTCACGACGCCGTCGCGGGGGCTTTTTCTTGATGCTGCAACGCAAATCGTATTCAATTGCTGCCACGTCGCAAAAAAGACCAACGACAAGAAAAGGACGCACACACACCAAGAAAATCAGGGAGACTGGAATGCCCGCTGTCACTGGCAAACTTGCTGCCGCGTCAGTCGCGCTTGCGCTGTTCGCGGCCTCGACCTCCACTGCATCCGCCCAGAAGAAATACGATACCGGCGCGACCGACACCGAGATCAAGATCGGCAACATCATGCCCTATAGCGGCCCTGCGTCCGCCTACGGCATCATCGGCCGCACCGAGGCCGCCTATTTCAAGAAGATCAACGATGAGGGCGGCATCAACGGCCGCAAGATCAACTTCATCTCCTATGACGACGCCTATTCGCCGCCGAAGACGGTGGAGCAAGCACGCAAGCTCGTCGAGAGCGACGAGGTGTTGTTCATCTTCAACTCGCTCGGCACGCCGCCAAACTCGGCGATCCAGAAATACATGAACTCCAAGAAGGTGCCGCAGCTCTTCGTCGCGACCGGCGCCACCAAGTGGAATGATCCGAAAGACTTCCCCTGGACCATGGGCTGGCAGCCCAACTACCAGAGCGAGACGCAGATCTACGCAAAGTGGCTCTTGAAGAACAAGCCGGACGCCAAGATCGCGGTGCTGTTCCAGAACGACGACTACGGCAAGGACTATCTCAAGGGCCTCAAGGACGGTCTCGGCGCGAAGGCAGCGAGCATGATCGTCGCAGAGGAGAGCTATGAAACGTCCGAGCCGACCATCGACAACCATATCGTGAAGCTGAAATCGATCGGCGCCGACGTCTTCATGAACATCACGACGCCGAAATTCGCCGCGCAAGCGATCAAGAAGAACGCCGAGATCGGCTGGAAGCCGCTTCATTTCCTGAACAACGTCTCGGCCTCGGTCGGCAGCGTGCTCAAGCCCGCGGGCTTCGAGAATTCGCAGGACATCATCTCCGCGGACTATCTGAAGGACGTTTCCGACCCGCAATGGAACAAGGATCCCGGCATGAAGGAGTTTCTCGCCTTCATGACGAAGTACTTCCCGGACGGCGACAAGCTCGACCACGGCACCATCGTCGGCTACGGCGTGGCGCAGACCCTGGTGCAGGTGTTGAAGCAGTGCGGCGACAATCTCACGCGCGAGAACATCATGAAGCAGGCGGCGAGCCTGAAGGACTTCCGGACCGAGGTGCTGCTGCCCGGGATCCAGATCAATACGTCAGCGACCGACTTCGCGCCGATCAGCCAGCTCCAGCTCGAGAAGTTCAAGGGCGAGAAGTGGGAGCTGTTCGGCGACGTGATCAGCGCCGACGTCGGCGGCTAGCCGTCCAGCAGATTGGGCCGCGAAAAACGCCCCCCGCGAGAGTCTCGCGGGGGGTTTTCGTTGCCCATCACGCGATCGCATAATCGAATGATGGGCAAGCCCGCTTACGCTTTGCGCGGCGATGCGCTAGGCAAGGGGCAGGCCTACTCCGGCGAGGTCGCCGGCGCCGCCTCTCCTTGACGAAAGCATCGCCATGACCGACCGACGTCCCCTGCTCCGCGCCCTCTATGACGCCGCCGTTGCCGCCGCCCATCCGAGCACGATTCTCGCGCCGCACCTGCGCCCCGCGCCGAAGGGCCGCGTGATCTGCCTCGCCGCCGGAAAGGGCGCGGGCGCCATGGCCGCGGCCGCGGAGCGGCACTATCTCGATGGGCTCAAGCTCGATCCGGAGCGGCTGGTCGGCATCGCCACCACCCGCCACGGCTACGGCGTACCGACGCGACGCATCCGCGTGGTCGAGGCCGGCCATCCCGTGCCGGACGAAGCCGGCCTGAAGGGCGCCGCTGACACGCTCGCGCTCGCAGGCGAGGCCGGCCCTGATGATCTGCTGCTGGTGCTGCTCACCGGTGGCGGCTCGGCGAACTGGATCGCGCCGGTGGACGGCATCAGCTTTGCGCAGAAGCAGGCGGTCAACAAGGCGCTGCTCCGCTCGGGCGCGCCGATCGGCGAGATGAATGTCGTCCGCAAGCATCTGTCGCGCATCAAGGGCGGGCGGCTGGCGCGCGCCGGCAAAAATGCCGCCGAGATCGTCACGCTCGCGATCTCCGACGTGCCGCATGACGATCCCTCCGCGATCGCCTCCGGCCCCACCGTGCCGGATCCGACCACGCTGGCTGACGCGCGCGCGATCGTCGCGAAATACAAGCTCGACATCGACGATGCCGTTCGCCGCGCGCTCGACGATCCCGCCAACGAAAGCTGCAAGCCCGGCGATGCCGCGTTTGCGCGCGCCCATTTCGAACTGATCGCGCGGCCCAAGCAGTCCCTCGACGCCGCCGTCAAGCTCGCGAAGGACGCGGGCTATGAGGTGATCGATCTCGGCGCCGATCTCGAAGGCGAGGCGCGCGAGGTTGCCGCCGAGCATGCGAGGCTGGCCTTGAAGGCGCGCGCCGCTGGCAAACGCACCGCCATCCTCTCCGGCGGCGAGCTCACGGTGACCGTGCGCGGCAATGGCCGCGGCGGCCCGAACCAGGAATACGCGCTGGCGCTCGCCGGCCTGTTGAAGGACACACCCGACATCGCCGCGCTCGCCGGCGACACTGACGGCGCCGACGGCGGCGCCGGCAAGCCCACCGACCCCGCCGGCGCACTGATCGATGCTGCAACCTTCGCGAAGATGAAGACGCTGGCGCTCGAGCCGCAGGCCTATCTCGACAACAACGACGCGACGGCGTTCTTTGCCGCAACAGGAGACTTGCTGCTGCCCGGGCCGACGCTGACCAACGTGAACGACATCAGGGTAATTCTGGTGGATTGAGCCACGGCTCTCCCCTGTCATTGCGAGCGAAGCGAAGCAATCCAGGCTGCGTCCACGGATACAGTCTGGATTGCTTCGTCGCTGCGCTCCTCGCAATGACGGGATGTGTGGGCGCAGCTCACTCCTTGCCGCCGACGTGCTCCAGGAGCGCGAGCAGGCCTTTCAGCAGGTCGAGCGGCGACGGCGGGCAGCCCTTGATGTGTAGATCCACCGGAACGACCTCGGACACGCCGCCGACGCAGGCGTAGCTGCCTTTGAAGATGCCGCCATCAGCGGCGCAGCCGCCCACCGCGACCACCCATTTCGGATCGGGCGTGGCGTTATAGGTCCGCTCCAGCGCCTGCCTCATGTTCTTCGTCACCGGTCCCGTGACCAGCAGGACGTCGGCATGGCGCGGCGAGGCGACGAAGCGCAGACCGAAACGTTCGATGTCGTAGAAGGCGTTGGAGAGCGCGTGGATCTCCAGCTCGCAGCCATTGCACGAACCGGCGTCGACCTGGCGGATCGCGAGCGACCGGCCGAGTCTTGCCTGCGCCGCACGGTCGACCTTGCTGGCAAGTTCAGCCAGCGCGGTCTCGTCCGGCGCCGGGGCGGGCTCGGTCAGAGATCCGTGGGTGAGACTTTCGAGCAGGGTCTTGCGCATGGCTCAGAGATCCGCGCCCGAATAGGAACAGTTGAACGATTTGTTGCAGAGCGGGAAGTCGGCGATGATGTTGCCCTCGATCGCGGTCTCCAGCAGCGGCCACTGGAACCAGGAGGCATCGCGCAGGTGGCAGCGCTGCACGCGCAACTCCCGGTCCAGCCTGAGCCAGACCAGCACGTCACCGCGAAACGCTTCGGTCACAGCCAGGCCTTCGCATTCGCCGTGCCCGGCCGGCAGCGCGCTCATGATCTCGCCCGGTGCCATCAGGTCCAGAATCTGCGCGATCAGCGCAACGCTCTGCTCGACCTCGCGGATGCGGATCCAGACCCGCGCATTGACGTCGCCCGCCTCGAGCACCGGCACCTCGAACGACAGCCGATCGTAGGGGGCGTAGGCAAGCATGCGCCGCGCATCGAAATTGCGCCCCGAGGCACGGCCGACATAGCCGCCGGCGCCGAACTGGCGCGCATATTCCGTTTTCACGATGCCCGTGGTGACGGTGCGGTCCTGAAGCGACGCCGTGTTGTCGTAGAGTTCGATCAGGCGTGGAAACACCTTGTCGATTTCGGCAAGCAGCGTGCGCAGTGCCGCAATGCCGTCCGGTGCGATGTCGCGCACCACGCCGCCGGGCATGATGACGTCCATCATCAACCGATGGCCGAATGCAGCATCGGCGGCGCGCAGGCAGCGCTCGCGCAAAATGCCGGTCTGCGCATGCATCAACGCGAAAGAGGCGTCATTGCAGATCGCGCCGATGTCGCCGAAATGATTGGCAAGCCGCTCCAATTCCGCCATCAGCGCCCGCAAGTGCGTCGCGTGCGGCGGCGCCTCGATGTCGAGCGCTGCCTCGGCAGCGCGCGCAAAGGCAAAAGCGTAGGCAACGGCGCTGTCGCCAGAGGTACGATTGGCGAGCTTTGCCGCAGCCTCAAGGTTCGCGCCCTGGAGCAGGGATTCGACGCCCTTATGGGTATAGCCAAGCCATTGCTCCAGCCGCACCACATGCTCGCCATTGGCGGTGAAGCGGAAATGGCCGGGCTCGATGATGCCGGCATGGACGGGTCCCACCGCAACCTGATGCAGCGCCTCGCCTTCGGCCGGTAGGAACCGATACAGGACCGCCTCGCGCGGCGCGTTGCGGCTGCCGAGCGGGAACGATTTGTCCCAGACGTAATGGTCGAGCCACGGCCGCACATCGTCAGCGCTGGTTGACGTCAGCCCGAACAGGTCGTGGATGGTACGCTCCAGCCGCAGCGCGGGCGGATGATGGCGGGCGACGCTTGGAAAGCTACCCGCCGCACATTCGTAGGTGACGACCGCGATCTCGGCGACGGCTTCATCGAGCAGCGCCATGTGGACAACGGCCGGCTCACCCCAGAGGCCAAGCAGGGCCAGACGGCCGGCGGCCAGTTCGTCGACTGCGGCCCGCCAGCCCGCTTCTGCCACGACGACACGCGGCCAGGGGCGGTGCGACGGCACCGCGTGAACATGGGGGATGCTGTCGAGGATACCCATCGCCTATCCCAGCAGCTTTGCGACGTTAGTAAAGCCGGTCACCAGGACCGGCGGCAGATAGATCCCCGCCATCGCGACCAGCGCCAGATGCGTGAACATCGGCACGTAGGAGGCCTCCGCCGGCGCGGTCTTGCCCTTGGGCTCGCCGAACATCACGACGCCGATCCGCAGCAAGAGCCCGCCGAGCGCGATGATGATACCGAGCACCAGGATCGCGGTCAGCCATGGCGCGCGGGAAAAGGTCGAGCTGACGACCAGGAACTCGCTCATGAAGATGCCGAGCGGCGGCAGGCCGACGATGGCGATGACGCCGAGCATCAGGGCCCAGCCGAGCACCGGGTTGGTCACCGTGAGCCCACCAATGTCGGCGATCTTCTGCGTACCCTTGACCTGCGCGATGTGACCGACCGCGAAGAAGATCGCGGACTTGGTCAGCGAGTGCATGGTCATGTGCAGAAGGCCTGCGAAGTTCGCGAGCGGCCCGCCCATGCCGAAGGCAAAGACGATGATGCCCATGTGCTCGATCGAGGAATAAGCGAACATGCGCTTGATGTCGCGGCGGCGGTACAGCATCAGCGCCGCGAAGATCACCGAGATCAGGCCCATCGTCACCATCAGCGGCCCCGGCGCGATCGCCGCCGAATTGACCGCGAGCATCATCTTGAAGCGCAGAAGCGCATAGAGCGCGACATTCAGCAGAAGGCCCGAGAGCACCGCGGAGATCGGCGTTGGGCCTTCGGCGTGCGCGTCGGGCAGCCAGGCGTGCAGCGGCGCGAGGCCGACCTTCGTGCCGTAGCCAAGCAGCAGGAAGACGAAGGCGACGTTGAGCAGCGCCGGATCGAATGCGGCGGCGTGCTGGACCAGCACGGTCCACACCATGCCGTCGAGCCCTTCGCCCACCGCAGGACGCGCCGCCATGTAGACCAGGATGGTGCCGAACAGCGCCAGCGCGATGCCGACGCTGCCGAGGATGAAATACTTCCACGCGGCTTCGAGCGCCTCATGGGTACGGTAGATACCGACCATCAGCACGGTCGTCAGCGTCGCGACCTCGACCGCAACCCACATCAGGCCGATATTGTTGGCGATGAGCGCGAGGTTCATCGCGAACATCAGGATCTGGTACATCGCGTGATAGAAGCGCAGGAAGGCCGGCGTCAGCCGTCCGGTCTCGATTTCGTGATGGATGTAGCTCGCGCTGAACACGGATGTGGTGAAGCCGACGAAGGTCGTCAGCACGATGAAGACCTTGTTGAGGTCGTCGAGCAGCAGATATTGCCCTGACGTCGGTTCGATCACGAACAGCGAGAGCGAGGTGAGGAAGGTCGCGAGCGCCGCAACGACGTTGAGCTTTGCCGTCAGGAAGTAGCCGGGCAGTATCGCGAGCAGCGCGGCCGAGATGGCCGGGATCAACAGGATGGCACCGAGCGCGTCGATCGTCATCGCCGCTCTCCCCTGAAGCGGTCGAGCGCCTGCACATCGACACTGTCGAAACGCTCGCGGATGCGAAACAGGAAGATGCCGATCACGATGAAGGCGATCAGCACCGAAAAGGCGACGCTGATCTCGACCACCAGCGGCATGCCCTTGGCACCAGTCGCCGCCAGCACGAGGCCATTCTCCAGCGACATGAAACCGACCACCTGGCTCACGGCATTGCGCCGCGTCACCATGATCAGGAGCCCGAGCAGCACCACCGACAGCGCGAAGGCCAGGTCCTCGCGCGCGAGCGCATCCGCGCCCGGCGTCACCCGCAGCATCACCACCATCGACAGCGCGACGAGGCCGATGCCGGCCATCATGGTGAGCCCGATGCCGATCACGTTCTCGATCTCGCGGTGAATGCCGAGCCGCCGGATGATCCGGTGCAGCGCTACCGGAATGATGATGGCCTTGAAAACGAGAGCGATCAGCGCGGTGACATAGAGATGCGGCGCCGCCTGCACATAGGCCTGCCAGGCCACCGACAACGCCAGCACGCCGGCGTGCAGCGCATAGACGTTGAGCAGCGCATAGAGCCGGTCCTGGTAAAGCAGCATGAAGCTCGCCAGCACGAGCGATCCGGCGAGCAGGTGGGCGATATCGAATTGCAGGCTGCTCATGTCCTACAGGCTCCCCGACACGAAGCGCAGCAGCGTCGCGAGCAGCGCCAGCATCAGCGCCGCCCCCAAAAACTCCGGAATACGGAATACGCGCATCTTGGCGATCGACGTCTCGAACAGCGCGAGCAGGAAGCCAAGAACTGCAAGCTTGCCGAAATAGAGCACCGCGCCGAACGCCAGTGTCGCGACGCTCGCATCCGCAGTCGCGGTGCCCCAGGGCAGGAACACGCAGGCGATCAGCGAGACGTAGAGCAGCAGCTTGAGCTGCGACGACAGGTCGATCAGCGCAAGATGCCGCCCCGAATATTCCAGCACCATGGCCTCATGAACCATCGTGAGCTCGAGATGGGTCGCGGGATTGTCGACGGGGATGCGGGCATTCTCCGCCAGCGCCACAATGGTCAGCGCGACGAACGCCATGCCGAGCGACACGCGCAGACCGACCGCGTCCGAGCCCATGAACTCGGCAACGTTGGAAAGCTGGGTCGAGCCCGCGATCATGGCGACCGCGAACACCGTTATCAGGATGGCAGGCTCGGCCAGGGTCGCGATCATCACCTCGCGGCTGGAGCCGATGCCGCCGAAGGCGGTGCCGACATCCATGCCGGCAAGCGCCTGGAAGAAACGCGCGCTGCCGAGCAGCGCAATGATGGCGATGAGGTCGGCGGTCCCGGAGAACAACAGACCGTTGCCGAAGGTCGGCACCAGCGAAGCCGCTACCCAGGTGCCGGCAAACATCAGGTAGGGAATGACGCGGAACAGCCATGAAGCGTTGTCCGCGAGCACGACGTCCTTGCGCATCAGGCGGACGAGGTCGCGATAGGGCTGAACCAGCGGCGGTCCGCGCCGGCGGAGCAGCCGCGCCTTCACCTTGCGGACAAAGCCGGTCAGCAGCGGGGCGAGCAGCAGCACCAGCAGCATCTGCGCGCCCTGCGAGAGGATGTCGCGCAGCGCGGTCATAGCGCCACCACCAGGAGCAGAACGATGAGCGCTCCGAAGACCAGCGTCAGATAGCGGCGGATGGTGAGGAATTGCAGGGTGTTGATGCGTTCGGTGGCGAAGCCGATGATCGTCGCGATCGGCGCGTAGAGCGCGTCCCAGATCAGATCGTGCAGTTCGACCTTGAGCCGTGCAGGCAGCGGCGATGATGGCGGTGGCATCTCGCCGATCTCGCGTGCCGCAAAGATCACGCTGCCGAACACGCGGCGGATCGGCTGCGAGAAGCTCGAGGCGGAGTATTGGATCGTGGGGTCGGGGTCGGGATACCCGCAATCCCAGGCGGGCGCGCGGCGCAGGCGATCGGAGGCGAGGCGGTGAATGGCCGACGCCGCGGCGGTGCCGCAGAGCGCAACGAACAGGAAGACGAGAAGGCCGTTATAAGAGCTGCGGCTTTCCGCGATCGGCACGATCGTGAGCCATTCCAGCCCGGTCTGATGCGGCATGACGTTGCCGACCATGGCCTTGCTCACCGGCGCCAGCGCGTCGATGAACAGGCCGGGCAGGATGCCGGCGACGAGGCAGAGTGCCGCAAGCGCGAACATCGCAGCCAGCGAGAAGCGATCGGTCTCATGCGCGCTTGCGGCGACATCCGTGCGCGGCCGGCCGAGGAAGCTGATGCCATAGAGTTTGACGAAGCAGGCCGCGGCGAAAGCCGCCGCCAGCGCCAGGAGGCCGCCGACCGCGGGGATGGCGAGCTTCAAACCCCAGGATGGCAGTTGCGGCGACAGCAGGATTGCCTGGAAGGTCAGCCATTCCGAGACAAAACCGTTGAAGGGCGGCAGCGCCGAGATCGCGACGCAGCCGACCAGCATCGCGAAGGCCGTGCGTGGCATGCGATGGATCAGCCCGCCGAGCTTCTCCATGTCGCGCGCGCCGGTTGCCTCCAGCACCGCGCCGGCGCCGAAGAACAGAAGGCTCTTGAACAGCGCGTGATTGAAGACGTGCAGCATCGCCGCGGTGAAGGCGAGCGCCGCCACCCAGTCGAGCCCCTGCGCCTTGAAAGCGAGCGCGAGCCCGAGGCCGGTGAAGATGATGCCGATGTTCTCGATGGTCGAATAGGCCAGCACGCGCTTGATGTCGCGCTGCATCAGCGCATAGAGCACGCCTAGCGTCGCGGTGGGGCCGCCGACCAGCAGCACCACCATGCTCCACCACCACTCAGGCTCCGGCAACAGGTCAAACACGATGCGGACGAAACCATAGACGGCGACCTTGGTCATCACGCCGCTCATGAGGGCCGAGACGTGGCTGGGAGCGGCGGGATGAGCAAGTGGCAGCCAGGCGTGCAGCGGCACGACGCCCGCCTTCGAGCCGGCGCCGAGCAGGACGAGGATCACCACCATGCCGGCGAGCGCGGCCGAGGGATGCGAAGCGCGGATCGCGTCGAAATCGTAACCGGCACCGCTCGCAAGCAGACCGAAGGCGAGCAGCAGGACCAGCGTGCCGAAGCTTGCCATCAGGAGATAGACATAGCCGGCACGGATATTCTCCGCCTCGCGGTGGTGCGACACCACCAGAGCCCAGGAGGTCAGCGACATGAACTCCCACGCCACCAGAAAGCTGAAGGCGTCGTTGGCGAGCACGACCGTATTCATGCCGGCGAGATAGGCGGGATAGAACGGCAGCACGCGACCGGGAGATTCTTCATGCGCGCCGTAGCCGAGCGCGAACAGGCTGGCGGCCGCGCCACCAAGATTGATCACGACCAGGAAGAAGGCCGACAGCGCATCGAGACGGAAGTGAGCCCCCAGCCAGGGCAGGCCGATCGGCAGAGTGGCACTCAACACGGGATGGGCCGAATCGAGCAGGTGAAGGAGCGCGGTGACGCAGAGTGCCGCGGTGACGACCAGGCAGGCGCCATAGAGCACGGCCGAACCGCGCGGGTACGACGACAGCACGATCCCGACCGGCGCCAGCGCCAGCAGCAGTGCCACCGACCATAGCGCCACCGAGATCATTAGAGCTCCCGGATTGCGAGTTGTGCGCGCGTCGTCATTTGTTGTCCTCGCCCGCGCTGGGCTGGGATTTCAGCCGTACGCCGCGGCCACTTCCGGTCGAGGGCGCGCCCTCGCCGATCAGCTCGATGCCCGCGGCCGCGAGCGCCTCGACCAGCTTCATCAGGGAATCGACATTGCCGCGAATGACGCCCTCGGAGGCCTCCATGCGCTGGATCGTCGGCAGCGACAGCGAGCAGCGCTGCGCCAGCTCGCGCTGGTCGATCCCGAGCAGGGCGCGAGCGGCCCGAAGCTGCGCGGCGGTAATCACTGACAGCACCTCCCATGGCAAGCGCCGTGATTGATAAAGCAAGCATATGACATCTAAAATGATGTATCAAGCATCAATTATACCGCATTGCACATCAGGAGGCGGTTGCCTGCCCGCTGCAATCTCATTGCATCCCTTAACGTGAAATTCGCTGCAACTTCAGGAACCTGCCTGCGCGGGAGGCAGATCGTGGAGACCGTTCACCGGCCTCTGCTCTAATGCTTTCCGCGCTTGAAGGGGGCGAACATACATGGAGGATCGCGACAGGCAGGTCGCCGACAACGGCCCGCCGGAGCCGCTCGGCTCGCTCGCCTTGGGCGGGTTGCTCGAGCAGGCCGTCAACAATCTTTGGCTTGGCATCATCCTGTTCAACCGGAGCCGCGAAGTCATCTACTGCAACCAGCGCTACATGGACATGTACGGGCTTGCGCCGGACGAAGTGCGGCCGGGCACACCGGTCAGCAATCTGATCCAGCACCGGCTCAAGCTCGGATTGAAGGTCCGCGGCGAGGCCGATGACTATGTTCGTGCCCGCACGGAGCGCACGATCGTCAGCGAACGGGCCGTGCAGGACTTCGCGGACGGGCGGATCATCGCCAATACCGTTCACCCTCTGCCGGACGGCGGCGGCATGGCCACCCACGAGGACATCACCGAGCGCGAGGAGCTCAGCGCACGGCTGCAACAGCGCAACATGCAGTTCGACATCGCGATCAACAACATGTCGCACGGGCTGTGCTTCTTCGATGCCAATCACCGGCTGATCGTGTGCAACAAGGACTTCATCGACATGTACGGGCTGCCGCCTGAGCGTGTCCGTCCCGGCACGCCCCTGTCGGACATCGTCGACATGCGCTTTGAGGCCGGCAGCGTGCCCGCGATGTCGCGGGCCGAGTACATGAAATGGCGCACCGGCGTCGTGGTTTCGGCCGAGCCCGTCGACAGCATCGTCGAGATGCGAAACGGGCGTACCTTCAAGATCCGCCATCGCCCGATGCCGGACCTCGGCTGGGTGGCGACCCACGAAGACATCACCGAGCAGCGGCGGACCGAGCTCAGAATCGCGCATATGGCGCATCACGACGCGCTGACGGATCTTGCCAATCGCGCCCTGCTCAACCAGCGGCTCGAGCAGGCGTTCGCATCGAACCAGACCTTTGCCGTGCATCACATCGACCTCGACAAGTTCAAGTCGGTGAACGACACGCTGGGGCATCATGCCGGCGATGCCCTGCTCAAGGGCGTGAGCGAGCGTCTGCGCCGCCTCGTTCGTCCCGGCGACACGATCGCCCGGATGGGCGGCGACGAATTCGTCGTCCTGCAAAGCCCGATCAGCGAGGCAAGCGAAGCAAGCACGCTTGCACAGCGCATTATCGGGCAGATGAGCGCGCCGTTCGAGATCGACGCTCAGCAGACGATCGCGGGGGCAAGCATCGGAATCGCCATTGCGCCGACCGATGGAGCAACACCCGAGCAATTGCTGCGCAACGCCGACCTTGCGCTCTACCGGGCCAAGAGCGACGGTCGGGGCATGTACCGCTTTTTCGAGCCGGCGATGGACGAGCAGGTGCAAAGCCGCCGCGCATTGGAGCTCGATCTGCGCAAAGCGCTCGCTGGCGGCGAATTCGAGCTTCACTATCAGCCGCTGGTGAATAGCCACAGCGGCGCGATCAGCGGCTTCGAGGCGTTGATCCGCTGGCAGCATCCGCAGCGCGGACTGATCCCTCCGGGCAGCTTCATTCCGCTTGCCGAGGAGATCGGCCTGATCGTGCCGATCGGCGAGTGGGTGATCCGGCAGGCCTGCATGACCGCCAGCCGGTGGCCAAAGTACCTCCACGTCGCCGTCAACATATCGGCCGTACAATTCCGTTACGCCGGTCTTGCCGAGGTGATCGTGGGCGCGCTCGCGGCCGCGGGGCTGGACGCCAGCCGGCTCGAAATCGAGATCACCGAGAGCGTCCTCTTGCAGGACAAGGAGGGGACGCTCGCCACGCTGCACCGGCTGCGCGAGCTCGGGATCCGGATCGCGATGGACGATTTCGGCACCGGCTATTCGTCGCTGACCTATCTGCAATGTTTTCCGTTCGACAAGATCAAGATCGACCGCTCCTTCGTGCGCGACGTCGCCACCGATGCCGGATCACTCAACATCGTGCGGGCGATTGCTGCGCTCGCAAGCGGGTTGGGAATGACGGCGACGGCGGAAGGCGTCGAAACGCACGAGCAGCTCGACCGGATCGCGGCGGAAGGATGCACGGAAATGCAGGGCTATCTGTTCAGCCGCCCACTGCCCGCAGCCGAAATTGAGCGCCGCTTCCTGTCCCCGGAAGCGCCCGCCTTGCCCGACCGGATCGCTGCGGCGTAATCGCTTCCGGCAGCGGGGCCGAGCAAGCGATCGCCTTGGCATCAAACGCAAACCGCCAAGCCCGCGAGCATCGAGTCTCTTGCCGCGCGACAGGTGCGTTCCCTCCCCCCTTGCGGGGGAGGGCCAGGGAGGGGGGGTGCCGCACGGCGCGCTCTCTCGGCTCTAGCGAATCGACCGCTCGCGAATCTCACGCACCTTTTGCTGGGCTACCCCCCTCCCCTGCCCTCCCCCGCAAGGGAGGAGGGAGCGTAGGGTGTTGCGGGGCGAGAACCGAGCTCCGGGGTGACGAGATCGCTCAAAACTCGTTGGCGATCTTGGAGAGCATCGCGATCAGGGACTCGCGGTTGGCCCCACCCAACAGCTCGTTCAACCGCGCCTCATGCTTGGTGGCTACGAGCTTTTTGGCGCGGCCAAGCACGGCCTTGCCCTTGTCGGTCAGGACCAGGATGTGCGAGCGACGATCGTTGGTGGAACGGATCCGCGCGCAAAGGTCGCGACTCTCGAGATTATCCAGCATGGCCACGAAATTCGGGCGCAGGATGCCGAGCGTGGAGGCGATCTCGGTTTGATTGCGGCCGGGATTCTTTTCGACCAGCAACAGCACGGAAAACTGCGCCGGCGTGAGCTGGAGCGAAGCCATGCAGCGCAGGAAGTTCTCGAATACCTTGAGCTGGGCGCGCTTGAGCACGTAGCCGAGCTGTTCGGAGAGCTCGCCAAGCTGAAGCGCCTCGCCGGCTTCATCGCTGGCGTCCCTGCGCGCCCTGGCTGCCTCCGCGCCCTTTGCCGTTGCTTCCGCCGATTTTTCCGCCGCCTTGGAAACGGTCATCGCCTGTTGCTCGCAATCCCGTTAGATTTAAGCCCGGTGTTCCCCGGCCCTTGAAGTTATATTCGATAATTGTTATTGACCATATCAAATATCGTCAGCGATTTTCAATGGCTGTGAGGGACGATCCACCGCGAAAGGGGGATCGGTCCGGATCTTAAGGGGGAGCGTCCGGTCTTGAATACCACCATCCTGCTGTTCCTTCTCCAGGACGGCATCACCAACGGCGCGATCTACGCGCTGCTCGGACTGGCGCTGGTGCTGGTGTTCGCCGTCACCCGCGTCATCCTGATTCCACAAGGCGAATTCGTCACTTATGGCGCGCTGACCTATGCCTCGCTCGCCTCCGGCCAGATGCCGGGCACGGCCAAACTTGCGCTCGCGATGGGCATCGTCGCCTTTGTGTTCGACCTTTTCGCGGCGCGCAAAGCGCTGCACGGGCGGTTGATCCTCCGCACCTTCCTCACCAACATCGTGCTGCCGGGAATCGTGCTGGCGGCGACCCTTTACTTCGCCGGCCAGAAGCCGCCGGTTGCGATCTCGATGGCGCTGTCGCTCGTCATCGTCGCGCTGATCGGCGTATCGCTCTATCGCATCGTCTTCCAGCCACTGGCGCACACCTCGGTGCTCGTGCTGCTGATCGCCTCCGTCGGCGTCCATCTTGCGCTGCAGGGCCTCGGCCTTCTGTTCTTCGGCGCCGAAGGCCAGCGCGGACCGGCGGTGCTGTCGACGGCCTTCACGCTCGGCGCGTTGCGCTTCACCGGCCAGAGCATCACGGTCTACGGCATCACCATCGCCTTCATCGTCGGCCTCTGGCTGTTCTTCGGCTTCACGCGCTACGGCAAGGCGCTGCGCGCGACCGCCGTCAACCGGCTGGGGGCGCGGCTCGCCGGCATCCGCACCTCGCTGTCGGGGCAGATCGCCTTCCTGCTGGCGTCCGTGATCGGTGCGCTGTCGGGCATACTGATCGTCCCGATTACAACTCTCTACTACGACAGCGGCTTCCTGATCGGCCTGAAGGGCTTCGTCGCCGCGATCATCGGCGGCCTCGTCAGCTATCCCTTGACGGCGATCGCCGCGCTCTTTGTCGGCATCGTCGAGGCGTTCTCGTCCTTCTACGCCAGCAACTACAAGGAGGTCATCGTCTTCATGCTCCTGATCCCGGTGCTGCTGCTGCGCTCGCTCGCGGCCCCCGCGGTCGAGGAAGAGAAGGACTGAGCGCGATGAACGGCCGGCTCCCCATTCTCGTCTTCGCGCTTGTCATGGCGGCGATCCCGTTCATTCCCGGCATGCCGCCGTTCTGGATCGTGCTCCTGGACAATATCGGCCTCGCCGCGCTGGTCGCGATGGGCCTCGTGCTGCTGACCGGCGTCGGCGGCCTCACCTCGTTCGGACAGGCGGCCTTCGTCGGCTTCGGCGCCTACACTACTGCAGTGCTGTCGACGGCGTATGGCCTGTCGCCCTGGCTGACCTTGCCGCTTTCGCTGCTCGTCAGCGGCCTGTTCGCGGTGCTGCTCGGGCTGATCACGGTCCGCCTTTCGGGCCACTATCTTCCGCTCGGCACGCTCGCCTGGGGGCTCGGACTGTTCTACCTCTTCAGCAAGCTCGAATTTCTGGGGCGTAACGACGGCATCTCCGCGATCCCCCCGCTATCGATCGGCACGTTCAAGATGCTCTCACCCGGCTCGATCTATTACGCGATCTGGGTTGCGGTGATCGTCTCGGCGCTGCTCACCATGAACCTGCTGGACTCCCGCACCGGCCGCGCCATCCGCGCGCTCAGGCGTGGGCATGTCGCAGCCGAAGCCTTTGGCGTGCAGACGCCGCGTGCCAAGCTGCTGGTGTTCATCCATGCCGCCGTGCTCGCAGGTCTCTCCGGCTGGCTCTATGCGCATCTCCAGCGCGCAGTGAATCCGACGCCGTTCGGCGCGCAGGCTGGCATCGAGTATCTCTTCATCGCGGTGGTCGGCGGCGCCGGCTATGTCTGGGGCGGCGTTCTCGGCGCAGCGATCGTCGTGATCCTGAAGGAGGTGCTGCAGAGCTATCTGCCGCTCATCCTGCCGGGCTCAGGACAGGTCGAGACCATCGTGTTCGGCATCATGCTGGTGGCGCTCTTGCAGCTTGCGCCCGGCGGCGTCTGGCCGTGGCTGATGTCGTTCCTGCCGCAGAAGGCAGGCGGCAGGAAGCCGGACACCTCGCTGACCCTGCCGGCGCGGGTCCGCGCGCCAGGCGAGGCAAGTGTGCTGCTCCAGGTCGAAAAGGCGCGAAAGCAGTTCGGCGGCGTAATCGCGGTGAACAATGTCTCCTTCGACGTGCAGGCCCGCGAGATCGTCGCGCTGATCGGTCCGAACGGTGCCGGCAAGAGCACGACGTTCAACCTGATCACCGGCGTGCTGTCGGCGACGTCGGGCTCGATCTCGGTGCTCGGCAAGAAGGTCGATCGGGCGCCGCCGCAGGAGATCGTCAAGCTCGGCATTTCCCGCACCTTCCAGCACGTGAAGCTGGTGCCCGACATGACCGTGCTGGAGAACGTCGCGATCGGCGCGCATCTGCGCGGCCATTCCGGCCCGATTGCCTCGATGCTGCGGCTCGACCGCGCTGACGAGGCGCGGCTGCTGGCGGAAGCCGCGCGCCAGATCGAGCGCGTCGGCTTGGGCGAGCAGATGCATCAGCTCGCGGGCTCGCTCTCGCTTGGACAGCAGCGCATCGTCGAGATCGCACGCGCGTTGTGCGTCGATCCGATGCTGCTGCTGCTGGACGAACCGGCCGCCGGCCTGCGCCACATGGAGAAGCAGCAGCTCGCCAAGCTGCTGCGCGACTTGCGCGACGGCGGCATGAGCGTGCTGCTGGTCGAGCACGACATGGGCTTCGTGATGAATCTGGCCGACCGGATCGTGGTGCTCGATTTCGGTACCAAGATCGCGGAAGGCACGCCCGCCACGATCAAGACCAATCCCGAAGTGATCAAGGCCTATCTCGGAGTGGCGGCATGAGCGCGCTGTTGTCAGTCACCGACGCGCATGTGTCGTACGGCAAGGTCGAGGCGGTCCGCTCGGCCTCGCTCGAGGTCGGAGCGAACGAGATCGTCACCATCGTCGGCGCCAACGGCGCCGGCAAGACCACGCTGCTCTCCGCCATCATGGGTATCCTGCCGCTGAAGGGCCGCGTCGCCTTTGCCGGGCAGGATCTCGCCCGGCTCGACATCGAGGACCGCGTCGCGATGGGGCTAGGGCTCGTGCCGGAGCACCGCGAATTGTTCGTGACCATGAATGTCGAGGACAATCTGGAGCTCGGGGCCTTCCGCATCGAGAAGAGCAGGGCGAAGAGCTCGATCGAGCGCGTCTACGCGCTGTTCCCGCGGCTGAAGGAGCGGCGCAAGCAGCTCGCCGGCACGTTGTCCGGCGGCGAGCAGCAGATGCTCGCAATGGGCCGCGCGCTGATGGGAGAACCGAAACTGCTGATGCTGGACGAGCCGAGCCTGGGCCTGGCTCCGATTATCGTCGCCGACATTTTCCGCATCGTCATCGAGCTGCGCGCCAGCGGCGTCTCGGTGTTGCTGGTCGAGCAGAATGCACAGGCCGCGCTGAAGATCGCTGACAAGGCTTACGTGATGGAGCTCGGCGAGTTCGTGCTAAGCGGAAAGGCCAGCGACATCGCGGCCAACGAGCGCGTCGCGGCGAGCTATCTCGGCTTCCAGCACGAAGGTGAGAGTGCGCTGTAGTCTTGCCGCGAACTCCACTTCCCTTCTCCCCTTGTGGGAGAAGGTGGCGCGAAGCGCCGGATGAGGGGTTCTATCCGCGAATTCATGCGAGAGATTTACTCGTGGAGAGAGACCCCTCACCCGTCTCGCCGCTACGCGGCGAGCCACCCTCTCCCACAAGGGGAGAGGGGCAGCGTCTTCGCTGCGCTAGTTTGAATGCGACACTTCAGCTAACCACCGTCCGCCCCTTCAGCGCCGCCACCTCCGCCTCCAGCTCCGCAATCCTTGCATCGCGTGCCGCGAGTGCTGCGGCGACATCCGCCGCGTCGAATTTCTGCGGGATGTGCTGCGGGCAGTTGGTGTCCCAGGCTTCGATCCTGAACACGATGACCTGCTCGGGGCGGGCCTTGTAGCCTTTTGGCATCAGCGACTGCGTCAGCGCAGGATCGTCCTCCACGCCGCGCGCTTCGCCCCAGATCTTCACCCTGCGGCGATGGGCGTAGTCCATCACGAAGATATAGGCTTTTGGATTTTCGGAGAGATTTCCTTGCGTGAGGTACTGCCGGTTGCCGGCGTAGTCGGCGAAGGCGAGCGTCTGCTTGTCCAGCACCTTCAAAAAGCCCTTGGGACCACCGCGGTGCTGTATATAGGGCTGGCCGTCGGCTGAGGCCGTGGCGAGATAGAAACTGCTGGCATCGGCCAGAAACGCCGCGAGATTTTCGTCGACCTCCGTGCGCCAACCGCGCTGCTCGGCGTGGGAATAGGCCTCGCGCGAGCCTTTTCGCGTCTGAATCGATTTGACTGCCGGCGTGAAGGCGACGTCGCTGGCATAGGTATGGGCGGACGGCATCGGAGCACCTCCAGGACACTGGCGCGTTCTCGCGTCTCTCACACGCGAGAATATGGCCTCCTTTCGATTTAGAACAATCAGCCCGCTTGACACTTCATCGTTGCGATATATGCAATAATGGCCATGGACAGGCTCGAGGCCATGCACGTCTTCGTCACCGTCGCGGAGCTACGCGGCTTTGCGCCGGCGGCACGAAAACTGCGGCTGTCGCCCTCGGCGGTGACGCGGCTGATCGCGGCGCTGGAGGAACATCTCGGCGCCCGGCTGTTGCAGCGGACCACGCGGCAGGTCACGCTGACCGACGTCGGCACGCGCTATCTGGAGCGCGCGCGGCGGATCCTCGCCGATGTCGAGGAGGCCGACAGCTCCGCGCGGGAGGAGCGCAACCGGCCGAGCGGACGTCTCGTGGTGTCGGCACCGGTCGGCTTCGGCCGGCTCCATGTCGGGCCGGTCATGACCGCCTATCTCAAGCGCTATCCCGAAGTCGCCTGCGAACTCAGGCTGTCGGATCATCTCGTCAACCTCGTGGAAGACGCCGTCGATGCCGCGGTGCGGATCGGCCATCTCGCCGACTCATCTCTGGTCGCGCGCCAGGTCGGCGAGATGAGGCGCATCGTCGTGGCCTCGCCCGGCTATCTGAAGCGGTACGGCGAACCAAAGACGCCGGAGGCGCTGCTCGAGCATCAGACCATCCAGTTCGGCCTGGCGACCGACCGACGCTTCCTGCGCGACGGGCGCGAGATCGAGGTGACACCGTCTCCCCGCTTCACCAGCAACAGCGCCGACGCGGCCCTGCAATATGCCGAAGCCGGCGGCGGCGTGACGCGCGTGCTGGCCTATCAGGCCGCCGAGGGCTTGAAGCGCGGCCGCCTGAAGATCGTGCTGGCGAAGTATGAGCTGCCGGCGCTGCCGATCCACATCATCTATCCGACCTCGCGGCTGCTTTCGGCCAAGGTGCGCGCATTCATCGATCTCGTGGTGGAAACGACGAACTGGCGGTTCGGGTAGCTCTCGTGCCCCTGACGCAGCGCAGCAGGTACTGATATGCTGCAGAGCCGGGGCCCATCTCTTCGCGGACGCATGGGTCCCGGCTCTGCGGAGCGGCACTTCGCGCCGCACCGCGTCCGGGACACAAGACCGTTCACTCCTTCTTCGGCACCACGCGGAACGTGCCGTTGGCCCGCGCGATCACGACGTCGTCGGCCTTGATCAACGACTGCGCGAAGCAGATCGTGCTGCCGGTCTTGATCACCTCGCTCTCGACCGCACACCACTGCCCGATCTCGGCCGCGCCGACGTAATCGACGGCAAGCGAGATCGTCACGAAGGACGTCCTCCAGCCCGTCGCCTGCGCGCAGCTATAGCCCATCGCGGCATCGGCAAGGGCGGCAATGAGACCGCCGTGAATGAGCCCGCGCGCGTTGGTGTGCGGCTTTGCCAGCCGCAATCCAACGATCACGGCCTTGTCGGTGCGCTTTGAATAGAGCGGCTCCCAGGGATCGGTGAGTGGGCTTTTGCGGAAATGCGGCTCGAAGCCGTCGGGAATGGCGGTGGCGGTCATATGCATCTCGCATCGTTGATTGCCGCCATTGAACGCGATGGACGTGACGGATGCATCACCTACAAAGTTTTAAACGACATTTGCGCGGGCGTTTGAAATGCGCACGCGGCTGTCACGTCACGAAGATTGTCATCACCCGCGAAAGCGGGCGATCCAGTATTCCAGAGACAGCGATGGGATACGGAGAGGCCGCGGCGTACTGGATGCCCGCTTTCGCGGGGCATGACACCTGTGGTTAGAACGGCAGCCCGACATAATTCTCCGACAACGACGTCATCGCGGCCTGCGATTGCGTGACATAGTCGAGCTCGGCGAGCTGGATGCGCGCGCCGATGGTGCCGGTGTCGGGGAACTTGTGCAGCATCGAGGTCATCCACCAGGAGAAGCGCACGGCCTTCCAGACCCGCGCCAGCGCCTTGGTGGAATAGGCATCGATCCCGGCGCTCGACTTCTCGTCGTAATATTCGCGGAGCGCGGTTGCGAGGTAATGCGCATCTGACGCCGCGAGGTTCAACCCCTTGGCGCCGGTCGGCGGCACGATGTGGGCGGCATCGCCGCACAGGAACATCCGGCCAAAGCGCATCGGCTCGGCGACGAAGCTGCGCAAGGGCGCGATGCTCTTCTCGATCGAGGGTCCCGTGACGAGGCTGTCGGCCGCCTCCTGATCGATCCGGCGCTTCAACTCGTCCCAGAAGCGATCATCCGGCCACTGGTCGACGTGATCGTCGAGCGAGCACTGAACGTAATGCCGGCTGCGTTTCGTCGAGCGCATGGTGCAGAGCGCAAAACCGCGAGCGTGATTGGAATAGATCAGCTCATGACTGACCGGCGGCGTATCGGACAAAATGCCGAGCCAGCCGAACGGATAGATCCGCTCGAACTCCTCGATCGCCGACGGCTTGACACTGGCGCGGCTGACGCCGTGGAAACCATCGCAGCCGGCGATGAAGTCGCAGAGAATCTCGTGGCTGACGCCGTCCTTGACGTAGGTTACGCGCGGGTGACTGCCGTCGAAATCATGCGGCTGCACGTCCTTGGACTCGTAGATCGAGGTCAGTCCCGCCGCCTTCCGCGCATTCATCAAATCGAGGGTCACCTCGGTCTGGCCGTAGATCATGACCGTCTTGCCGGTCGCTGCCTTCATGTCGATGCGGTGACGGCGGCCGGAAAAGGCAAGCTCGATGCCCTCATGCAAGAGGCCCTCGGCATGCGCGCGCGCTCCTGCGCCGACTTCGTCGAGCAGCGCAACGGTTCCCTCCTCGAGAAGGCCGGCGCGGATGCGCCCGAGCACGTAGTCCGGGCTCTGCCGCTCGAGAATGACATTGTCGATGCCGTAACTGTGCAGCAATTGGCCAAGCAGTAGTCCCGCCGGCCCAGCGCCGATGATTGCGACTTTTGTCCGCAATACTTGCTCCTCCCGATCCTGTAGGGTGCGGCGCGAGCTTGCTTGTCGCGGTCGTCCGCGCGCGATAATTATAACATATAACGTTTGAGCAAAAGGGAGTGCCATTCGCCGCAGCGCGACATATCCGGGCGACAGCTTTCCGCGAGACGAAAGCAGCCGCGCTGCCAGTTCCGGCTTGAACCCGCGATCCAATTATATAACATGTTAAATAACGAGACCGGGCCGAAGAAGCCTGCGGTCAAGAACAGGGAGAGACGAGCAATGAGGAAAGCCTGTCTGGCGTTGCTGCTGGCAGCAAGCGTGACGCCTGCCTTCGCGCAGGACAAGAATTTCGATCTGAAGATCTCGCACTGGGTGCCGGCCTCGCATCCGCTTCAGAAATCGCTGGAAGACTGGGCTGCCGCGGTGGAGAAGGATTCCGGCGGCACCATCAAGAGCAAGGTGTTCCCGGCGCAGCAACTCGGCAAGGCGTTCGACCATTATGACATGGCCCGCGACGGCATCGCCGATGTCACCTATGTCAATCCGGGCTACCAGCCCGGCCGCTTCCCAATCGTCGGCGCCGGCGAATTGCCGTTCCTGGTCTCGGACGCCAAGGGCGGCTCGATGGGGCTCGATGCCTGGTATCGCAAATATGCCGAGAAGGAGATGAAGGACGTCAAATACTGTCTCGCCTTCGTCCACTCGCCCTCCTCGTTCCACTCCCGCACCAAGAAGATCGTGGTGCCGGAGGACGTGAAGGGGCTGAAGATCCGCCCGGCCCACGCCACCATGGCGAATTTCGTCACCTCGCTCGGCGGCACCAACGTGCAGTCCTCCGCGCCCGAAGTGCGCGACATCATCGAGCGCGGCGTCGCCGACGGCGTCACCTTCCCGTGGGGCTCGCTGTTGCTGTTCGGCATCGACAAGGTGACGAAGTACGACATGGAGGCGCCGCTCTATGTCACGACGTTCGTCTTCGTGATGAACAAGGACAAATACAATGCGATGTCCGACAGGCAGAAGGCGGCGATCGACAAGAACTGCACGACCGAGATGGCCGGCGTGGTCGGCGAGCACTGGGGCAAGTTCGAGGACGCCGGCATCGACAAGATCAAGGCGGAGGAAGGCCACGAGGTCTACAAGCTGAACCCGGAGCAGACCGCGTCCTGGAAGAAGGCCGCCGAGCCGCTGGTCAAGACCTGGGGCGAGGGCGTGAAGAAGACCGGCACTGATCCGGACGCAGCGCTTGCCGAGCTGAAGGCCTCGCTGAAGAAATACAACGCGCTGGCGGAGTGACGCGACGCCGTCGCGGGAGAGCTCTTCTTCCCCCTCTCCCCGTTCTTGCGGGGCCGCGACGAGCTTCGCTCGCGCTGGGAGGGTTGGGGTGAGGGGCAGCTTCCGCAGATATGGTGACAGACAGACTCGCGGAGACTCCCCCTCACCCGGAATCCGCGCTTACGCGCGCATTCCGACCTCTCCCCGCAAGCAGGGCGAGGTGAAGTACGCGGCGAGACCGGACACAAGCAAATGACGTCACGCAAAGGGATCACCACCCCATGAAGCGCGCCTGGATGGATCGCTTTATCGACACGATCGAATGGATCGCGGCCGGCTTCGTCGGCCTCGTCGCGCTCGACATCTTCGTTTCTGTCCTGCTGCGCAACACGCTGAACTATTCGATCCCCGACAGCTTCGACATCGGCCGCATGCTGCTCGGCATCCTGATCTTCTGGGGCATCGCCGCGACCTCCTATCGCGGCACGCACATCACGGTCGACCTGATCTGGGCCAATTCAAGCCCGCGCTACCAGCGCTGGATCGACGTGTTCGCAACGCTGGTGCTGCTGTTCGTCGTCACGGTGCAGACCTGGACGCTGTTCGACAAGGTACGCGGCACTTACAACGACAACGTCCAGACCTTCGACATGCACATGCCGACCTGGCCGTTCTTTGCGATCGCCTGGATCGGCGACGTCTCGGCGGTGCTGCTGATCGCGATCCGCACCTACCGGCTGATCTTCCACCCCGAAGAAATGCACGATCCCAAGCTGAAGGCGACGGAGTAATCATGAGCACCGATGCCGTCGCCGTAATCGGCTTCGTTTCCTTGTTTCTCCTGATGCTGCTGCGCGTGCCGGTCGGCATGGCCATGGGCCTCGTCGGCGTGTCCGGCTTCTCCTATCTGGTCGGCGCCACGCCGGCGCTGAAACTGGTCGGCCAGACGTCGATGCGCACGGTCACCGACTACACTTTTGGCGTCATCCCGATGTTCTTGCTAATGGGCTCCTTCGTCAGCAATTCCGGCATGAGCCGCGAGCTATTCCGCGCCGCCAACGGCTTCGTCGGCCATCTGCGCGGCGGCCTCGGCATCGCGACCGTCGGCGCCTGCGGCGGCTTTGCCGCGATCTGCGGCTCCTCCGTCGCAACAGCAGCGACCTTCTCCGCCGTCGCCTACCCCGAGATGCGCCGCTTCGGCTATCCGCAATCCTTTGCCACCGGCGTGATCGCGGCCGGCGGCACGCTAGGTGCAATGCTGCCGCCCTCCACCGTGCTCGCGGTCTACGGCATCATCACCGAACAGGACATCGGAAAGCTCTTCATCGCCGGCATCATCCCTGGCCTGCTCGCGATGAGCATGTACATGATCACCATCGGCCTGATCGGATACTTCCGTCCGGATTTTTTGCCAAAGGGCAAGAAGCTGCCATGGAACGAGCGCTTTGCGGGCCTGAAGGACATCTGGGCGCCGGTCTTGCTGTTCATCTTCGTCATCGGCGGCCTCTACGGCCTGCCCTTCCTGCCGCGCTTCACGCCGACCGAAGCCGGCGGCGTCGGCGCCACCGGCGCCTTCATCATCGGCGTGCTCACCGGGCGGCTCGACCGCGAGAAGATTTTGGCCTCGCTCCTGCAAGCGACGCGCACCGCGGCCGCCGTGTTTACCGTGCTGATCGGCGCGCTGATCTTCGGCTATTTCCTCACGGTGACGCAGACCCCGCAGAAGGTCACGGAATTCCTCACTGGCCTCGGCCTCGGCTCTTATGGCGTGCTGGCGCTGATCATGGTGATGTATCTCGTGCTCGGCTGCCTGATGGACGCCATGGCGATGATCATCCTGACCGTGCCGATCATCTTCCCCGTGATCACACATCTCGGCTTCGATCCGATCTGGTTCGGCGTCATCATCGTGATGACGGTCGAGCTCGGCCTGATCCACCCGCCGGTCGGCATGAACGTCTTCGTCATCAAGAGCGTGGTGAAGGATGTGTCCTTCTCCACCATCTTCAAGGGCGTGATCCCGTTCGTGGCCACCGACCTGGTGCGCCTCGTGATCCTGATCGCCTTCCCGCTGCTTGCGACCTGGCTGCCGACGCGGATGATGGCGCATTAGGGGGTGGCGATGACCACGCCTGAGCTCGAGACAAAGTACGTCTTCACGATCACCGCCCGTATCGGTGACGTCATCACCGCCGGCGAAACCGGCACGGGTGTCCGCCGCATCATCCCGATCATCGGCGGCGAGGTGCGGGGTGCTGTCAACGGCAAGGTCTTGCCGTTCGGCGCCGACTTCCAGATCATCCGCCCCAGCGAGCTGATCGACCTGGAAGCCAAGTACGCCTTCGAAACCGACGACGGCGCCATTGTCTATGTCGAGAACAAGGGCATCCGCTTCGGCCCGGTGGACCTGCTGCAGAAGCTCAAGCGCGGCGAGCCCGTCGACCCCGAGCTGATCTACTTCCGCACCGTGCCGAGGTTCGAGACCGGGCACGAGAAGTACCGCTGGCTGATGCAGCACATCTTCGTCGCCTCAGCCGCGCGGCACGCGGACCGCGTGGTGATCGACGTGCATCAGGTGATGTGAGGTCTTTTCGCGAGCGCCGCAACTGGATCGCAATTCTGCCCCCTCGTCATTGCGCGGAGCGAAACGAGGAAGCAATCCAGAATTCCTCCGCGGAAAGACCCTGGATTGCTTCGCTGCGCTCGCAATGACGAGGATATTGCAACAGCAGCGCCTCACACTCCGCTCGTCGTCCCGGAGCGCGACAAAGTCGCGAGCCCGGGCCCCATAACTCCGGGATAGAGTTGTTGGGGAAATTCGGGCCACGAGCCTTCGCCAAACTTCTCCCTGGGGTTATCTCGACGAGCGCAAGCGCATGCGCGGGGGTCCCGGCCTTCGCCGGGACGACACCGGATGTGGACCGCCCCCGCCTACCCAGCTGATGCCCGGAACTCGCCACCCGCGTATTGACTCCCCCGAAATTCGTTATACAACATAACTATTCTGAAAAGGACGCAAATGACCCAGGGAAACGCCGATACCGCAGCAGCGGGACCTGATGCGCTGCTCAAGATCGAGAGGGCGGACAAGGTCTTGACCGTGGGCCTGAACCGGCCGGCCAAGCGCAATGCGCTCAATGACGGTATCATTCACGCGATCGGCGATTGCTTTGCGACGCTGCCGGACGACATCGGCGCGGTCGTCATCCATGGCATCGGCGACCATTTCTCCTCCGGCCTCGATCTCTCCGAGCTGACCGACCACGACGCCACTGGCGGCCTCCTTCACTCCCAGATGTGGCACCGGGTGTTCGACCGCATCCAGTACAGTCGCGTGCCCGTGATTGCTGCGCTGAAGGGTGCTGTGATCGGCGGCGGGCTGGAGCTGGCCTGCGCCGCGCATATCCGCGTCGCCGAGCCCTCGACCTATTTTGCGCTGCCGGAGGGCCAGCGCGGCATCTTCGTCGGAGGCGGCGGCTCGGTGCGGCTGCCGCGCCTGATCGGCGTCGCGCGAATGATGGACATGATGCTGACCGGCCGCGTCTATCCCGCGACCGAAGGCGCCTCCTACGGCTTTGCGCAATATCTGACCGAGGAAGGCGGCTCGCTGACGAAGTCGCTCGAGCTCGCCGCGCGCATCGCCTCGAACGCGCCGCTGACGAATTTCGCCGTGCTCCAGGCGCTACCGATGATCGCCGAGGCCAATCCGCAGGCCGGCCTGTTGATGGAATCGCTGATGGCGACGGTTGCCCAGAGCGACAAGGAAGCCAAGCGTCGAATCCGCGAGTTCCTCGAGCACAAGACCGCCAAGGTGAAGCCCAAGTCATGAGCGCGAAGCCGTCCTCTTCCACCACGGAGCGCGGGGCGAGCACCTCCCCGCTGCGGCCGATCTCGTTCGGCGATCCCGTCGTCAACATCGAGCGGCGCGATGACGGCACGATTTACTTGCGGCCGAAACAGCCGCTCGGCGACTATCCGGTACGCATCACCGACCGCCTGCATCATTGGGCGAAGACGACGCCGGATCGCGTCTTCATGGCCGAGCGCGAAGGCGGCCGCGACTGGCGCAAGATCACCTATGCCGAGCTCCTCACCGCGAGCCGGCACATCGCATCTAGCCTGATCCAGCGTGGCCTGTCGGCAGAGAAGCCCGTCGTCATCCTCTCCGGCAATTCGATCGACCACGCGCTGCTCGCCTTCGGCGCGTACTATGCCGGCGTGCCGTTCTGCCCGGTCTCGCCGGCCTATTCGCTGGTCTCGAAGGACTACGGCAAGCTCTCTTATCTGATGAAGCTGCTGACGCCCGGCCTCGTCTTTGCCGAGGACGCCGACAGGTTTGCGGACGCGCTTGCCACCAACGTCTCGCCCGGCACCGAGATCGCCGCGTCCTACGGCACCGTGCCGGGACGCAACGTCACGCTGCTCGCCGACCTCATGGCAACGCCAATCCATCCTGCACTCGACGAGCTGCACGGGAGAATCGGCCCCGACACGATCGCCAAATTCCTGCTGACGTCAGGCTCGACCGGCAATCCCAAGGCCGTCATCAACACGCAGTGCATGATCTGCGCAAACCAGGTGATGCTGCGCGAGACACTGGCGTTCCTGAAGGACGAGCCGCCGGTCATCATCGACTGGCTGCCCTGGAACCACACCTTTGGCGGCAATCACAATATCGGCCTGACGCTCTATAATGGCGGCTCGATGTATCTCGATGCCGGCAAGCCGGTGCCTGGCGGCATCGAGGAGACCGTGCGCAATCTCCAGGAGATTTCGCCGACGGTCTATTTCAACGTGCCAAAGGGCTACGAATCGCTACTGCCTTATCTGCGCGACGACCAGGGCCTGCGCGCAAAGTTCTTCGACCGCCTGCATGCGATGTTCTTCTCCGGCGCGGCGCTCTCGCCCTTCGTCTGGAACAGCCTCGACGAGCTCGCGGTAAAGGAGAAGGGCTATCGCGTGCCGATGCTGACGGGCTTAGGCGCCACCGAGACTGCGCCGTTCTTCATGTCGGTCAATCCACGCACCAGCCGCTCCGGCCATGTCGGCCTGCCCGTCTCCGGCAATGACGCCAAGCTCGTGCCGAACAACGGCAAGCTGGAAGTGCGTGCCAAGGGCCCGAACGTCATGCCCGGCTACTGGCGCCAGCCCGACGTCACGGCAAAATCCTTCGACGAGGAAGGTTTCTACAAGCTCGGCGATGCGCTGAAGCCCGCCGATCCTGATGACCTCAATGCCGGCTTCGACTTCGACGGCCGCGTCAGTGAGGACTTCAAGCTCGCGAGCGGCACCTGGGTCAGCGTCGGCCCCCTGCGCGCGCGCTTCGTTGCGGCCTGCGCGCCGCTGGTGCGCGACGTCGTCATCGCCGGCATCAACCGCGACGAGATTTCCGCGCTCGTGGTGCTCGACCTCGACGGCTGCCGCCTGATCAACCCGACGCTGCCGGCGGACGATCTCGTCGTCACCACGCGTGACCGTCTCGTCCGCGAGGCGTTCCGCGAGCGCCTCACCCAATTCCTCGGCTCGGCCACCGGCTCCTCGACCAGGATCACCCGTGCGGTCCTTCTGGACGCGCCGCTCTCGATCGACAAGGGCGAGGTTACCGACAAAGGCTCGATCAACCAGCGCGCCGTGATCGAGCATCGCAGCCTCCTGATTGACGAGCTCTATGCTGCAAATCCATCGGACCGTGTGATATCGGTCGCCTAGAAACAATCCGCCAAAGGAGAACGCCATGTTGTTGAAGGATCAGGCAGCCATCGTCACCGGCGGTGCATCGGGACTGGGTGCGGCGACCGCACGCAAGCTGGCGGCGCAGGGCGCCAAGGTCGCGGTGTGCGACCTCAATACCAAGCTCGCCGAAACCGTTGCGGCAGAGATCAAGGGCGTGGCCGTGACCTGCGACGTCTCCGACGCCGCCTCGGCCGAAGCCGCGATCGCGGCGGCCACCAAGGCCCACGGTCCGGCCCGCGTGCTCGTCAACTGCGCCGGCATCGGCGTTGCCAAACGCGTGGTCGGCCGCGACGGTCCGATGGCGCTTGCCGATTTCGACAAGGTGATCAAGGTCAACCTGATCGGCACCTTCAACATGCTGCGTCTTGCCGCCACCGAGATGTCCAAGCTCGAGCCACAGGCCAGCGGCGAGCGCGGTGTCATCATCAACACGGCTTCCGTCGCGGCCTATGACGGCCAGATCGGCCAGTCAGCCTATTCGGCGTCCAAGGGCGGCATCGTCGGCATGACGCTGCCGATCGCGCGCGAGCTCGCACAGTTCGGTGTCCGCGTGCTGACCATTGCCCCCGGCCTGTTCCTCACGCCTCTGCTCGCCAGCCTGCCGCAGGAGGCGCAGGACTCGCTCGCCGCCGCGATCCCGTTCCCGCGCCGCCTTGGCAATGCCGACGAGTTCGCCGCGCTTGCACTGCACATGGTCGAGAATGCCTATCTCAACGGCGAGGTGGTGCGGCTCGACGGCTCGCTGCGCATGGCGCCGAAGTAAACCGAATGACTGAATTTGTAGCCGCGATTTCGACCTTACCTCTCCCTCGGGAGAGGTAGGGCGCAGCATTAGTGGGTACATTACGCATGTTCGTTCATCGGCGCGACGTTCAGATCCAGTGGGGCGACTGCGACCCCGCCAACATCGTCTATTACCCGCGCTACTTCTCGATGTTCGACGATTCGACCTCGGTCCTGTTCGAGAAGGCCGGCTTCTCGAAGCAGGACCTGGTCCATAAATACGGCCTGGTCGGCATTCCCATGGTCGACACGCGGGCGAAGTTCTACATCCCCTCGACCCATGGCGACTGGATCACCATCGAGACGAAGATCGAGAGCATCAAGCGCTCGAGCTTCGAGGTGAAGCACAACGTCTACAAGGGCGAGGCCCTGGCAATCGAGGCCTTCGAGACCCGCGTCCTCGTCGGCCGCGACCCGGCCAATCCCGACAAGCTGAAATCCGCGCCCTTTCCGCCGGAGATGGTGGCCAAATTCGTGGGCAACTAGATTCTGGAGCTAAATCGCCGCACCGCCCAAAGACGGGGCTGAATTCGATCACAAAGTCTGCTTTCAAAGACACACCTTAAGGGAGGAAAGAATGAAACGGTTTTACCTGAGCGCCGCGATAACAGCGGCAACACTGGCTCTGCCGGCGCTGCCCGCGATGGCCCAGACCAACGAAATCACCATCGGCATCACCACCACCACGACCGGCCCGGGCGCGGCGCTCGGCATTCCCGAGCGCAACGCGCTGGAGTTCGTGCCGAAGGAAATCGCCGGCGTGCCGCTGAAGGTGATCGTGCTCGATGACGGCGGCGATCCGACCACTGCGACCACCAACGCGCGGCGCTTCGTCACGGAATCCAAGGCCGACATCATCATGGGCTCGGCGCTGACGCCGCCGACGATCGCGGTCTCCAATGTCGCCAACGAAGCCGGCATTCCGCATTTCGGCCTCGCCCCCTTCCCGATCACGCCGGAGCGGGCGAAGTGGTCGGTCGCGATGCCACAGCCGATCCCGATCGTGGGTAAGGTGTTGTACGATCACATGAAGACCAAGGGCGTGAAGACGGTCGGCTACATCGGCTATTCTGACTCCTATGGCGACCTCTGGTTCAACGACCTGAAGGCGCAGACCGGGCCGATGGGCATCACCATCGCGGACGAGGAGCGCTTCGCGCGTCCCGATACGTCGGTGACCGGACAGGTGCTCAAGCTCGTCGCGGCCAATCCCGATGCGATCCTGGTCGGCGCGTCCGGCACCGCGGCGGCACTGCCGCAGACCGAGCTGCGTGAGCGCGGCTATCAGGGCCTGATCTACCAGACCCATGGTGCGGCGAGCATGGACTTCATCCGCATCGCCGGCAAGGCGGCGGAAGGCGTGCTGATGGCCTCGGGGCCCGTGATGGATCCGGAAGACCAGCCGGACGAGGCGCAGACCAAGAAGCCGGGCCTTGCGCTCAACACCGCCTATGAAGGCAAGTATGGCCCGAACAGCCGCAGCCAGTTCGCCGGCCACTCCTACGACGCCTTCGAGCTCCTGAAGCGCATCATTCCGACGGCGCTGAAGACCGCCAAGCCCGGCACGCCGGAATTCCGCGAGGCGATCCGCCAGGCCCTGCTGTCGGAGAAGGAATTGGCCGCAAGCCAGGGCGTCTACAACTTCACCGAAAAGGATCGCTACGGCCTCGACGAGCGCTCGCGCATCCTGCTCACGGTATCGAACGGCAAGTACAAGCTGGTGAAGTGAGCGCGCCTATCATTCCAGCCCGATCAGAGCCGGCCCCTTGGGCCGGCTCTTTTTCTTTGTCACGCCGCCTGCCGCAGCTTCGTCCAGGCGAACTCCGGATAGTACTGATCCATCATGCGGTCGACATAGGCGGTGAGGTTCGGAAACTCTTCCGCACGCTCGCGCAGCTTGGATTCGAAGAACGGCGTCAAAATTCCCGCGAGCGCACCGAAGGCGGTGGCGTCGACGCCTGAGGGCTTGTTGCCCATCAAATAGGCCTTGTCGCCGAGCTGCACGGACAGTGCAAACAGCGAGCGCACGGCGAGATCGACGTCGTCATCGGGCGCGTGGCGGCCAAGACCTGACAGCAGATAGTTCTCGGCGACGCGGAATTGCGCATCCTCCCGCAGCTTCTCGCGGTTGTGCTCCGGCGCGCCATCGAAGAAATGCGCCGGGCCCTTAGCGAAATTGACCGGGTCCACCCAGCGCGCGCCGACCAGTCCCCAATAGACGTGATGTTCGATCATGCGCTCGAAGGCCCAGGCCTGGGCGCGTTCCTGCAATGACAGGCCGGCATCGAAGTCGAAACCATAGCGACGTTCGATATGCGCCCGGATGAAGGTGGAATCGGCAACTGCCTCGCCATCGTCGTCGATGAACGGCAACTGCCCCTTGGGCGAAGCGGGCGGCATCGCCCGTTCCTTCCGGTAGGGCAGTCCTGCCATCTTCAACTGCACCTCAGTCTTGGTGACGAAGGGGCTGATTTCCGGCAGGCCGAAGCCGATGCCAAAGCCGTAAAGCGTGATCATGCTATTGCTCCTGATCCCCGAAACCGTTGTTGGAACCTACCGACCGGCTGCTGCCACCATGGTGGCAGCAGCCGTGATATCCTGCGCGAAACGGGCCCCCTGCCAGGCGCGGCCCATGACGTGGCGAACCACGGCGTCCGCAGCCCCGAGCAGCGAGCGTGCGATGAGAGCGACGATCGCGAGACGGAGATCGACGAACATGAGATCGAACGCGCCGAGACGGCCAAGAGTGAAGGTTTGCAGCAAGGCCTGCACCCGCCACAGCGGGCTCGCCTGGCTAAAGGTGGTGGGAAGCATCATGGACAAATCCTCTTCATTCGAAGTGTTGTCCCGGTATAAAACCCCCCTGCTGCCAACATCCTGTCAGCATCCGCGCGCCGGTTTTTAAACGACGCCAAATCGGAAGACGTGTCATGAGACGTGCCGACCGGCTGTTTCAGATCATCCAGGTGCTACGGCGCAGCCGCAAACCGCTGACGGCGGACGCGATCGCGGCCGAGCTCGAGACCTCCAAGCGCACCGTCTATCGGGACATCGCAACGCTGATCGGCCAGCGCGTGCCGATCCGCGGCGAGGCAGGCATGGGCTACATCCTGGAAAAGGGTTTTGATCTGCCGCCCTTGATGCTGACACCCGACGAGATCGAGGCCGCGGTGCTGGGCGCGCAATGGGTTGCCGGCCACGCCGACACGGCGCTGGCGCGCGCCGCCGAGGATCTGATGGCGAAGATCGCCGACACAGTGCCCGAGCGCCTGCGTCCCTTCGTGCTGGAGCCGGCAAGCCGCGCGCGACCGAGCTGGAATCGTGAACCCGACCGCATGGACATGGTGCGCACGCGCACGCAAATCCATGAGGGCAAGAAGATCACGTTGCGCTATCGCGACGAGCAGGGCCGCGACAGCCAGCGCACGATCTGGCCGATTGCGGTCGGCTATCTCGAAGCAGTGCGGCTGCTTGCAGCCTGGTGCGAGCTGCGCAACGATTTCCGCAGCTTCCGCACCGACCGTGTGGTGGATGCGACCTATCTCGACGAGAGATATCCGGAGCGGCGCGACGTGTTGCGCGCCAAGTGGCGGCAGAGCCTGGTCTGGGGTCCGCCAAAGGACAATTGAGCGACATGGACCAGAATTCCGCGACCGACCCGTCGCAGCTCTGCCAGGCTTGCGGCGCCTGCTGCGCCTATTCGGCGAACTGGCCGCGCTTCTCGATCGAGAGCGAGGACGAGCTCGCAGCTATCCCGCAAGCGTTCGTCAACGAGAGGCAATCGGGCATGCGCTGCGACGGCGATCGCTGTTCGGCGCTGAAAGGGAAAGTCGGGGATGCGACTGCCTGCGGCATCTATGCCGTGCGGCCGGAGGTGTGCCGTACTTGCATGCCTGGCGATGCCGAATGCGCGATGGCGCGGCGGAAGTTCGGACTGCCGGTGATCGAGATCGGCGCTTAAAGCATGACCCGGAAAAGTGTGAAACGGTTTTCCCTCGCGACAAACGCGGGAGGCGTTTGCGCGGAGATCATGCGCAGACTAAAGAACTAAAGCGCGATCTATCGCGCTTTAGGCTGGAACGGCTTCAGCGAGATCGTCGTCGAACTCGTCCTCGAGCGGCGCAAGCACCGAGAGCGGTTTGGTCGACAGCGTGATCGGCTTGCGGCTGCCCGACAGCGCCGGCGATGCCTTGGCCGTGCTTTCACGCGACAGCGTGTAAAGCGTGGAGCCGACGCGCCCCCCGCTCTCGATCAGTTCGCGCTCCGTGCAGCTCGCCGCGATCGCGACCGCCAGCGAATGCAGATGGCTGCGGCGGTAGCAGAACAAGGCCAGCCTGGCGCGAGCCTCGGGGGCAACACTCTCGACCAGCCTCGGCAGGCCGCTCTCGCTGGCGCGATACATCTCGCCAAGGAGCTCGTCGCGGACCGGGCAGAAATCGCTTTCGTAGGCGTCTCGGCTTGAAAACATTGCGGTTCTCCCTCGTATGCGGAAGATGCCGCGCGACTCTCTAACGAAAGGTTAACCACACGGGCCGGTATGTCCCGGGGTCATGCGCCCGATTTACGAATCAGAACGCAGCCGAAGCCGGCGGGGTCAGTTCGCCGCCATGAAGATCGACAGGCCGAACCCGGTGAGGTGGTGCAGTGCCTGGTCCACGCCGATCAGGGTCCAGAACCAGGGATGCTCCTGGTTGACTCCGAAATTCGCGGAGACCAGCCCCTTGGCCCGATCAACGGTGATGTGGATCGCAAAATCGATCAGGGCGACGAACCAGAATCTTGGAGCGACCAACAGGATCAGCGGCAGCGCAACCGCAAGGTGAACGAGGCAGTGCACCAGGAGCGGCAGGGCCCAGCCATGCTTCTGGTCCTTGCCGTGCGCCATCCAGGCGGTCTGCAGGACGAAGTCGGCGATGATGTGCTTGAAGGTGAGCAGCAGCATCCAGCCAATGAGCGCTTCGACCGGAACCGCCGATGACATGGGTGGAAACGACAAAGCTGGACGCCCTCATTGAACGTGGAAGAAAAAATGGAGCGTTCAGTGCGACTTCTTCTTGGGTCCGGCCAAATCGCCGAGATCGCGCTTTTATGACATCTCTCGCGGCGGAATGCACCCCGGAAGGAACCGGAATATCGCAAGGTGTGGCCGAACGACGATAGGGACGGACCGCCGCCACGCCCCTCGCGGTAACGTTACCTGCGGCTCGAAATTTGCATTCTGCCGCCAGGGAGCTATCATCCCGAGGTAGAAGATTATCGTACTTTTTCAGGCGTTTACGAATTTTCGGACGGCCTTTGCCGGCAAGCCGGCCCGCCGCCTGGCAACGGAATAAGGCCAGCCATGAGTGCTGAAGGCCAGATGTCATCGACCGAGCAGACCCCACAGTCGCGCCCGAAGGTCATCAAGACCAATCAGCAGCAGGTCGTGCTCTATGTCGTGCTGACCTTGATCCTGTCGCTTGCCACCGTTTGGGGCGGCCGGGCCATGCTTCGCAGTTCGGAGACCCTGATCTTTGCCGTCGGCGATGCCAATAGCGACGAGGCGCGTTTCGCCAATAAGCTCGCCGCCGTGCTCAAGAACAATGCGTCGCGGTTCCGGATCAAGATCGTCAGCAATCCTGACAACGCCAAGGCGATTGCCCAATTCGACCGCAAGCAGGCCGATCTCGCCATCCTGCGCACCGACGGCAAGGTGCCGCCGCGGGCGCGCGCGCTCGCCATCCTCGAGCACGATCTCGTGCTGCTGCTCGGCCCCGGCAACAAGAAGGTCAAGTCGCTCGCGGAACTGAAAAAGAAGAAGATCGCGGTGCTCGCCGAGAACGATTCTTCGCTCGCCTTCGTCCGCAGCATCCTCGACGTCCCCGACACGCCGGACGCTGCGGCACGCGTGCAGATGGCCCCGCAGGGCGTAACGCTGGACAAGCTGCTCGCACCCGCAAGCGGCTATAGCGCGGTGATTGCCATCGTCCACGCCTCGAAGGCGGTGCGCGACAAGGCCTATGAGCAGGTCGCCAGGCGCGGCGGATTCACACTGAACGCCATCGACGAGGCCAAGGCGCTGGCGCGCAAGATTCCCGGCATTTCCGAGGAAACCCTGACGGCGGGAACGCTGTCGGCCTCGCCGGAGATTCCCGACGACGATCTCGACACGATCGGGCTCGAATGGCTGCTGGTCGCGCAGTCGAAGATGTCGCTGTCCACCGCGGGCGATCTCGCGCGCATCGTCTACGAGAACAAGTCCGAGCTCGGCCTCGAAAGCGGGTTCGCGACCCGGATCGAGCCGGCCTCCGTCGACAAGGACGCCTTCGTCATGGCGCACCAGGGCGCGGCAGACTACATCAACGACGACACCAAGTCGTTCATGGATAAATACAGCGACATGATGTATCTGGGCGCCGGCGCGCTCAGCGTCATCGGCTCGATCTTCGCGGCGATCTACGCCAAGGTCACCAGGATCGCACCGGAGAAGGCCAGCGAGCTCTCCACGGCCATCCTCGATGTCGGCGAGCGCATCGAGCATGCCCATTCGCTCGACGAGCTCGAGTGCCTGGCGGACGAGCTCGAAGCGATCCTGCGCAGAGCCGTGGTGGGACTGAGAGACGGCACCATCAGTACCGACGGGCTCGATACATTCAAGCTCGGCTATGAATTCGTCCGCGACGAGATCGGCATGCGGCGCGAGCATCTGAAGCGGCACGCAGGCGATGCAGAGAAGCCTGGCGACGCCACAGCGCGCGAGGCTCTCGCGCATGACGACACCAACGTGGTGGTGGTGAAGACCGCACAGAGCGCCTGAAGCCTGGCCTCGCATGCGGCGCGGGAACCCGCGCGCGCGACGGCGCTCGCGGACCTGGAACTGACTTGATCTGCAACCGTTGATGCTCCGCGCAACCGGAGATCGGCCATGCGTTCACTGCTCATCATCATCCTGCTCGCGATGTCGCCGGCGTCGGCTATTTCGCCTACTCTGCCCTGTCCGTCGACGGTGAGCCGATTCCGACCGAAGGCTACGTGGCGCTCGCGCTGGGCGCGGGCTTCTCGGTGATCGTCGGCGTCGGGCTCATGGCGCTGCTGTTCTTCTCGAGCCGCCGCGGCTACGACGAGCCGCCCCATTTCAAATAGCGGTCTCGGCCATTTCGTCCCCAGGATTGCGGCTTGCATGGCAGGCGCCGATAACGCTGTCAGCGTCCTGTCGTTGACGGCCTCCGCCTGCGAAGGCACTTTGGCGCGGCAGTCCCGACCGGGACGGGCAAACCAGCCAAGACCGGACCTCAATCCCGCATGTCCAAGCCGTTGACCCCCGCTCTGGCGAAATTCGTGGCCGCGACGGCCGGCCGGAACATGACCACGGCGGCCTATGTCGCGGTCACGGTCGGCGTCGTGACCACGATGCTATTGACGGTCGACCCGGCCTATGAAGCCGCGCATCACTGGGCGAATGCCTTACTGTGGGCGTGTCTGGCCTATTTCGTGTTCGAATGGCTGGTCCGGCTGCGCCACATGGCAAGACAGCAGCGGCTTGGGGTCTACGTGCTGTCCTCGAGCGGGCTGGTCGATGCGATCGGGGCGCTGGCGGTGCCGATCGCGCTGGTGCTGGGCGTCGAACCCAAGACGGCGTGGCTCCTCAGCGTGCTCTGGGTGCTCAAGGTCGTGCCGGGCATCCCCGGCCTGCGCCAGCTTCGCCGCGTGCTGGTGCTGGAATCGGGGCCGCTGCTCAGCGTGCTCGTGATCTTCCTGATGGTGGTGTTTCTCGCCTCCGTTGCCGAGTATTTCCTGGAGCGCGACGTGCAGCCCCAGACCTTCGGCAGCGTGCCGTCGGCATTATGGTGGGCGGTGGTGACGCTGACGACGACCGGCTATGGCGACGTCGTGCCGGTGACGCCGCTCGGGCGGATGGTGGCCGCGCTGGTGATGATCTCCGGCCTTGGCGTGTTCGGCCTCTGGACCGGTATTCTGGCGACCGGCTTTGCCGCCGAGACGCGCCGCGACAACTTCCTTAAGACCTGGGAGACCGTCAGCAAGGTGCCGTTCTTTGCCGCTCTCGGACCTTCCGCGATCGCCGACGTCACCCATATGCTGCGCACCATGGACCTGCCGGCCCGCACCATGATCATCAGGAAGGGCGCGCAGGGCGACTGCATGTATTTCATCGCCTCCGGCGAGGTCGAGGTCGACCTGCCCGGCAAGAAGGTGGCGCTCGGCGAAGGTGCGTTCTTCGGCGAGATGGCGCTGCTCGGCAACAATGTGCGCGGCGCCAACGTCACGACCGTCACGGTCTCGCGGCTGCTCGTGCTCGACCTCGTCGATTTCCGCGTGCTGATGGCACGGCATCCCGATCTCGCCGAGACCATCGATGCCGAAGCCAAACGCCGCGCGCTCGAAAACAAGTAAGTGGAGACAGCAATGTCGGATGCGGCCGAGACCGCCAGCACGCCCCTGCTCGACATCGACGGCGCGCGCGCCACCATCCGCCTCAACCGGCCGAGGCATCTCAACCGGTTGCAGGCCGAAGATCTCGGCGAGCTCTTAAAACTGTTCGACCGGATCGAGGCCGATGCCGCCATCCGCGTGCTGGTGCTGACCGGCACCGGGCGCGCCTTCTCCGCCGGCTACGATCTCAATTCGGTAGCCGAGCGTGCGGTGAGCGCCAGGGAGCAGCAGAGCGCGGGTTCGGCGTTCGAGATCGTGGTCAACCGGCTGGAGGATCTCGGCGTGCCCACGATCTGCCGCCTCAACGGCGGCGTCTATGGCGGCTCGACCGACCTTGCGCTCGCCTGCGATTTCCGCATCGGCGCCGACACCGCCGAGATGTTCATGCCGGCTGCACGGTTGGGACTTCACTACTACACCAGCGGCATCAAGCGTTATGTGACGCGGCTCGGCGTCGATAACGCCAAAATGCTGTTCCTGACCGCGCAAAGGATCAGCGCGCCGGAGATGCTGCGCATCGGCTATCTCACCGCCATGGTGGCACCAGAGCTTCTCGACGAGGAAGTCGACAAGCTCGCCAATATCCTCGCCGGCAACGCGCCGATCGCGATGCGCGGCATGAAGCGCGCCATCAACGAATTCGCCCGTGGCGCGCTCGACGAGGACGCCGCCGACCGCCGCCATCGCGAAAGCATGCGCGGCGACGAGATCAAGGAAGGCATCAAGGCGTTTGCGGAGAAGAGGTCGCCGCGGTTTTGACTTCGGCAAAATCGGCAACCGCGATCTCGCGCCACAACACCTTCCTGTGGTTATCGCGACGAGCGCAGCGCGCTCGCGCGGAGGTCCCGGGCTCGCGCTTGGCGCGCCCCGGGACGACGAGTGGAGATTGAGCTCAACTGCCCTCCCACACGTCATTGCGAGCGCAGCTAAGCAATCCAGACTGTCGCCGCGGAAAGATTCTGGATTGCTTCGCTGCGCTCGCAATGACGGAAGAGAGATGGTGACGCCACCCTCATACAGTTGACCGCTGCTCGCCGCCGGAACGGCGCGCGGCGCCGCATCGCGACGCGCAAATCCTAAAGGCCGGCCCGCCTCCCGCTCTCCACGAAACAATCCTGAAACACGATTCTTCTCGGCGCATGTGAACGCGTTTCGGAGTCACACCGACCGAGATGCAGGGACACAACAACGGCTTCGTGCCACACTGGAGAGAAGAGAATGTTTCGTAAGCTTGCCCTTGGTCTCGTCGCCGCCGGTTCGCTCGGCGTTGCTGCCCTTGCGCCCAGCGCCGCGTCGGCCCACGGCTTCCATCATCATTGGGGTCCCGGCTGGGGCTGGGGTTATGGCGGAATCCATGTCAACACCGGCGCGAGCGGCTGCTACCAGCAACGCGTGGTGCCCACCCGGCACGGCCCGCGCGTGCGCGTCGTGAACGTCTGCGCGTACGGCATCTACTAGCGACAACTACGCCGACAACGAAGCCCCGATCTTGGCGATCGGGGCTTTCGTCGGCCGCAACTCACTCGTCCACGAACGTCACGGTATCAGCTACGCTTGCCCGCGAGGTGCGGTAGCTATTGACCTTGTGATCATGGTCGGCATAGCCGAACGAGATGCCGCACACGATGCGGCGGTCGTCGGCCAAATTGAAATGCCGGCGGATCAGGCCGGAATGACGCGCCAGCGCGGCCTGCGGAATCGTGCCGAGCCCGAGCGCCTGCGCGGCCAGCATGAAATTGCTGACATAGGCGCCGCAATCGATCGCACCATAGATGCCGAGCGGCTCGTTGGTGTGGATGATCGCGACATGCGGCGCACCAAAGAAGTTGTAGTTCTCCAGCGCCTGTTTTGCGTAGGCGGCCTTGTCGCCGCGGGCGATGCCCAGCGTGTTGTAGAGCTGAAAGCCGCTCTCGCGGCGGCGCTCGAGATACGCGCCGACATATTCGCGCGGGGGGGTGAAATCGTAGTCATCGCCGAGGCCGCCTGAGGCCTCCTGATAGATCGCCTTGCGAAACCGCTCATTGGCCTCACCGCTCGCGATGACGACCTGCCAGGGCTGGCTGTTGCACCAGGATGCGGTGCGCTGGGCCGTCGTCAGAACATGCGCGATGGTCGCGCGATCGACCTCCTTCGGCAGGAAGGCGCGCACCGAATAGCGCTCGTTGAGGAGCTCTTCGAGCACGCCGATGCGGTCTTTTTGGTTCACGCTTGCGTCCATGGATCAACTCGCTTTCGTGCCCCGGACGCAGCGCAGCGCGAAGTGGTGCGCTGCAGAGCCGGGGCCCATTGTGCTGGGTCCCGGCTCTGCGAAGCAGCACTGCGTGCTGCATCGCGTCCGGGACACGAGAGATTTCACCGCCCCTTGGTCGGGATCTTGTTATATGGCACGTCCTTGTCGACACGAATGTCACCGGGCAGGCCCAGCACGCGCTCGGCGATGATGTTGCGCAAGATCTCGTCGGTGCCACCCGCAATACGCATCGAGGGCGATGACAGCAACATCTGCTGGAACTGGCCGTGGACGGTTTCCTCGTCCGCGCCTGTGAGAACGCCAGCCGCGCCTTGCAGGTCCATCGCATAGGTCGCGATGTCCTGGAGCATCATGCCCGAGACCAGCTTGCCGATGGAGTTTTCCGGGCCCGGACGCTCGCCCTTCGACAGCGCCGAGATCGCGCGGTAGCTGGTATATTTCAGCCCGCTCGATTTCACCGCCCAGCTCGCAAGTTTCGACCGCACGGCGGGATCGTCGATCGCAAGGCCATCCTCCAGCATCAGGTTCGAGCAGAACTCGAACATTTCCGGCACGCCGGTCGCAAGCCGCGAGCCGATCGACATGCGCTCGTTCATCAGCGTGGTCAGCGACGCGTTCCAGCCGTCGCCGACGGCGCCCAGGCGCTGGCTGTCCGGGATCACCACGTCGGTGAAATAGACCTCGTTGAACTCCTGCATGCCGTTGGCCTGCCTGATCGGCCGCACCTCCACGCCCCGGCTCTTCATGCTGAGGAAGAACATGGTGAGGCCCTTGTGCTTGGGCACGTTGGGATCGGTCCGCGCAATCAGGAGCCCATAGTCCGAATAATGCGCGCCCGACGTCCAGATCTTCTGGCCATTGACGACCCAGTTGTCGCCCTTCTTCTCGGCGCGGGTGCGCAAGCCCGCAACGTCGGAGCCGGCCGACGGCTCGGAGAAAAGTTGGCACCAGATTTCCTCGCCCGAGGCGAGCTTCGGCAGGTAACGGCGCTTCGCCTCCTCGCTGCCCCAGGCCATCACGGTCGGGCCGCACATGCCTTCGCCGATCTGGAACGGCTGCGTCAGCTTGCCGTAGACGCCCTCTTCCTGCTGCCAGATCACGCGCTCGATCGGCGTTGCGCCACGACCGCCATATTCCTTCGGCCAGTGCAGGCAGGCCCAACCCGCCTCCGATTTCTTCTTCTGCCAGGCCTTGCCGACCTCGACCATGTCGTGTTTCGCAAGCCGGATGCGACCGAGCGAGGACTTTGACAGCTCCTCCTCGAACTCCTTCGGCGCGTTGGCGGCGACCCATGTACGGGCCGTAGCTCGAAACTCGGCTTCCTGCGGCGTGTCGTCGAAATTCATGGCGCTTCCCTTTTTCTTGTCATTCCGGGGCGCGCGAAGCGCGAACCCGGAATCTCGATCCACAACCTCTGGATTCCGGGCTCGATGCTTCGCATCGCCCCGGAATGACGGCTAAGTTCTCCCCTTCGTCGGGATCTTGTTGAATGGCACGTCCTTGTCGACGCGGATGTCGCCGGGCAGGCCCAGCACGCGCTCCGCGATGATGTTGCGCATGATCTCGTCCGTGCCGCCCTCGACGCGGGTGCCAGGCGCGCGCAGCAGCATGGCCTGGAAGCGGCCTGCGACTTCGGCATCCTCGGGGCCGCTGACGACGCCGGCCGCGCCCTGCAGGTCGAGCGCGTACATCGCGACCTCCTGGATCATGGAGCCTGCGACCAGCTTGCCGATGGAGTTTTCCGGCCCCGGACGCTCGCCGCGCGACAGCGCCGAGATCGCGCGCATGCTGGTGTACTTCAGGCCGCTCGCCCTCACCGCGTAATTTGCAAGCTTTGAGCGCACGCTACGGTCTTCGATCGCCGGACCCTCGTCGAGCATCAAGCTCGCGCAATAGTCGAACAGCTCCGGGAAACCGGTGGCAACGCCGGCACCGATCGACATCCGCTCGTTCATCAGCGTGGTCAGCGAGACGTTCCAGCCGTCATTGACCTCGCCGAGACGCTGGTGATCGGGAATGCGGACATTGGTGAAATAGACTTCGTTGAAGTCGGAATTGCCGTTGGCCTGCCTGATCGGCCGCACCTCGACACCCGGACTCTTCATGTCCAGGAAGAACATGGTGAGCCCCTTGTGCTTGGGCACGTTGGGATCGGTACGGGTGAGCAGGATGCCGTAGTCGGAATAATGCGCGCCCGAGGTCCAGATCTTCTGGCCGTTGATCACCCAGTCGTCGCCGTCCTTCTCGGCGCGCGTGCGCAGGCCTGCGACGTCCGAGCCGCCGGCCGGCTCGGAGAAGAGCTGGCACCAGATCTTCTCGCCGGAGGCAAGTGGCGGCAGATATTTGCGCTTATGCTCCTCGCGCGCGAACGCCATCATGGTCGGCCCGCACATGCCGTGGCCGATGATGAACATCGCCGAGAGCTTGCCGAATACGCCCTCTTCCTGCTGCCAGATCACGCGTTCGATCGGGGAAGCGCCACGGCCGCCATAGTCCTTCGGCCAGTGCAGACAGGCCCAGCCCGCATCCGCTTTCTTCTTCTGCCAGGCTTTTGCGACGTCCAGGATGTCAGCGTTCCTGAGCTGCGTGCGGCCGAGCGAGGATTTGCGTAGCTCGTCCTCATACTGCTTCGGCGCATTCGCGGCGATCCAGGCGCGCGCCGTGGCGCGGAACGCGGCTTCCTGCGGGGTGTCGTCGAAGTTCATGGTCTCAGTCCTCGGCCGTACCGATCATCTTGTAGGATGGGTAGAGCGCAGCGAAACCCATCTCTTTCGTCTCCGCGTGTTGATGGGTTTCGCTTCGCTCTACCCATCCTACGACTACGTTACGCCGCGTTCTTCTTGCGCATGCGGTCGATCAGCTGATCTTCCCAATACGATAGGCTGCCGAGCCCCAGCGCGAGCGCGTTGGCGCGGCGGTAGTACATGTGACAGTCGAACTCCCAGGTGAAACCCATGCCGCCGTGAACCTGGATGTTGTTCTTGGCGCAATGCTGGAACGCCTGCGTCGCGCTGATGCGCGCGGCGGCAGCGGCCTCCGGCAGCTCGGATGCATTGGTCGAAAGCGCCCAGGCGCCGTAGTAGCTGTTGGAGCGCGCCAGCGTTGCCGCGACATACATGTCCGCCAACATGTGCTTGATCGCCTGGAACGAGCCGATCGGACGGCCGAAGGCGATGCGGTCGAGCGCGTAGTCGCGCCCCATCTCCAGCGCGCGATCGGCGCCGCCGACCTGCTCGAAGGCCGTAAGCACCGCGGCGCGATCGAGCACCTGGGTCAGGATGCTCCAGCCTTCACCCGCGGTCCCCAGCGGCTCGGCCTTGCAGTTCTTGAACGTCAGCTCGGCCTGCCCGCGGGTCGGATCAAGATTGGTCAGGCTCTTGGCTTCGACGCCGCCAGCCTTGAGATCGACCAGGAACAACGAGATATCGCTGTCGCGACCGCTCGATCCCGTCCGCGCAGCGACAACGGCGAAGTCAGCGATTGCGCCATCGGCGACCGGCTTCTTGAGGCCGTTGAGCGTGCCACCTGCGGCGGTAAGTTTGACGTTGGCCGGTGACGGATTGCCCTTGCCCTCGAACAGCGCCAGCGTGCCGATCGCTTCGCCGGAGGCGATCGCAGGCAGCCATTTTGTCTTCTGCGCGTCGCTTCCGGCGATCAGCAGCGCTTCAGCCGCGAGATAGACCGTGGAGGAGAACGGCACTGGCGCGTTCGCCCGGCCCATCTCCTCGGCGATCACGCAGAGTTCGAGATGGCCGGCACCCGCGCCGCCGAACTCCTCGGGAATGGCGACACCGAGGAAGCCCATCTCGGCGAGGCCCTTCCACAGCTCCTTGTCATAGGGCGCCTTGCCGTCGAGCACGACGCGCACCGCCTTGGGCGAGCATTTTTCACTGAGGAATTTGCGCGCCTGGTCGCGGAGCTGCTTTTGGTCATCAGAGAAATCGAAGTTCATGGCGGCTTACCTTTTTTATTTTGTCATTAGTTTGTGCCGTCATTCCGGGATGGCCCGAAGGGCCAGGCCCGGAATCCATACCCCCGACTGGTGGTTATGGATTCCGGGCTCGCGACTTCGTCGCGCCCCGGAATGACGAGTGGTGAGAGTGTTGATTTCATCTCAGCACAATCACGTCGTCATCCGGCTTCTCAGCATAAAGCCGCTCCACCAGCGCGGCGCGGCGCTCGAGGCCAGCGCGCTGGTTGATGTAGCCTTTGTCTGTCAGCTCATTGCCATCGATCGATGGCGGTTCGATCATCAGCATGGCGCGGGCAATGATGCGGCTGCTCGCGCCCTCGCATTCCCTGTTGTGTGTCTCCAGCCCACGCCCGAAGCAGGCGATCACCTCGGGGTGCTTCACTGCGTCCTCAAAACTCAGCTCCGAATTGCCGACGAGCTGGCGGCATGCATGCAGGTTCGGCCAAGCAAGCAAACCAATGCAGGCGCGATCCTGTCCGGCGACCAGCGCGTCATGCACGACCGGCGTCGCGGCCGCGATCGCATCGGTGCGGAGCGAGCCGACATGCACGAAGGTGCCAGTCGTGAGCTTGAAATCCTCGACGACGCGCCCCGCGAAGATGATGCCCTGTACCGGATCGGCGTCGTCGACGAAGATGCCGGCATCGCCGATGCAGTAAAAACCTTCCTCATCGAACATCTTCCTGGTCAGCTCAGCCTGACCGAAATAACCGGGCGTGACGTTGACGCCGCGCAGACGCAGCTCGTACTTCGAGCCGCATGGCACCATCTTCAATTCGACGCCAGGGAACGGCAGGCCGATCAGGCCGACGCGCTCGGTGTCCCAATAGGTGCCGGTCGAGGTCGGCGCGGTCTCGGTCGAGCCCCAGCCGGTGTAGAACACGATGCGTTCGCCGGTGGTTTTCACCGCGAGGGCCTGCATGCGGTCGTAGAGGTCGTCCGGTAGGCGCGCCCCGCCATAGGCCATGATGGAGAGGTTCTTGAAGAAGGAGCGGCAGAGCGCATCGTCCTTCTCCATCGCGGCAGCGAGCGCGGCGTAACCTGCCGGCACGTTGGCGTAGTAGGTCGGCGAGATCTCGTGCAAATTGCGCAGCGTCTCCTCGAACTGGCCCGGCATCGGCCGTCCGTCGTCGATATAGAGCGTGCCGCCATCGACCAGGATCGGATGAAACGCGGCATTGCCGCCCATGGTGTGATTCCAGGGCATCCAGTCGAGCATGGTCGAGATCGGACCATTCGGGTCGCGCGGCCGCACCTGCATCATCATCGCCGCGTTGGCACACATCATCGCCTGCGTGTTGATGACGGCCTTGGGCATGCCGGTCGAACCCGACGTAAACAGGAGCTTGCCGACCGTCTGCGGTGTGATCTGCGCGATCGAGGCATCGACGTCAGCCGTTACCGGCGTTGTCGCAAACTCAGCGAAACTGACGCTCTTGATGCCTTCACAGGGTCGCACGACGTGAACGACGGTAACGCCGTTGAGGTCGAGCGCTTTCAGCGCCTTCTCGAAAGTCGGACCGTCCTGCACCATCACGACGGCCGGCTTGATCAGGTCGAACAAATATTTCAGCTTGACGTGATCATGGCTCATCAACGAGTAAGCCGGCGACACCGGCGCGGCCGGCGAACGCGCCTGCATCGCAGCCTGCGTCATCAGCGCGTGCTCGATCGAATTGCCGGAGAGGATCGCAACGGGCCGGCCGTCGAGACCGAGATTGAGCAGCCCTTGCGTCAGCGCATCCACCGTTCGCTTGGCTTCACCGTAGGACGCCTTGCGCCATGCGCGATCCGGGCCGCCGCGCTGCGCGAGCCAGATGCGCTCGGGCGCTTCCCTCGCCCATTTCGCCAGCGAGGCGGGAATGTGCGTCTCGTAAGGCTGCAGCGGAATGCGCGACTTCAGCACCACCGTGCCGTCGTCGCGCCGCTCGACGTCGATGTCGCGCGGCAGCCATTCGATCTTGCGAAAAGCGGGCTTCGTCATCACCGCCGCCGCATTCCCACTCATTTTGCGTCTCCCGGAATTATCGTCCTTTGCGGATCATTCTGGTTCAGCGCTTGATATAGACAGGCTTTCGCTCGTCGAGGAAGTGAACTTCCTGCATCCGCGGCATGAGGTGCCGATTGCTGCGCCCTCTCCCCTTGTGGGAGAGGGCATGGATCGCTGTGAGCCAAGAGTTCGCTTGGGTGAGGGGTTTGTCTCCACGGATAGAGACCCCTCATCCGGCCATAGCCGATGCGAAGCATCGGCGTCCTTTTAAGAACGGCGGCCGAAGGCCGCCTATGCCACCTTCTCCCGCAAGGGGAGAAGAAAGAAACGCATCACTTACCGCGGCGCCATGCGGATGGCGCCGTCGAGGCGGATGGTCTCGCCGTTGAGCATGGCGTTCTCGACGATGTGCACGGCGAGCGCGCCGTACTCGGCTGCATCGCCGAGGCGCGAGGGATGCGGCACCTGCGAGCCAAGGCTCTTCAGTGCCTCTTCGCTCAGGCCCATCAGCAGCGGCGTGAAGAACAGGCCGGGCGCGATGGTATTGACGCGGATCTTCTGGCTCGCCAGATCGCGCGCTGCGGGCAGCGTGAGACCGACGACGCCGCCTTTCGAGGCCGAGTAAGCGATCTGGCCGATCTGGCCTTCATAGGCCGCAGCGGACGCGGTGTTGATGATGACGCCACGCTCCTCGCCGATCGGCTCTGCCGTGACTAGGCGCTCGGCGAACAGGCGCAGGCAGTTGAAGGTGCCGATCAGGTTGACGTTGATGATGCGCGCGAACTTCGCCAGCGGATAGACGCCGTCCCTGCCGACGATGCGCTGCGAGCCGCCGATGCCGGCGCAGTTCATCAGCACACGCGCGATGCCATGCGCGCTCTCCGCCTTCGCGATCGCGGCCTTGATGCCGTCCTCGTCGGTGACGTCGGCGTGCAGCGCGACGCCCTTTACTTCCGCCGCGACCTTCTCGGCGTTCTCCTTGCTCTGGTCGATCACGCCGATCCTGGCGCCCTTGGCGGCCATGGCGCGGGCGGTCGCGGCACCAAGGCCCGAACCACCGCCGGTGATGAGAACGGCTACGTCTTTCAACTGCATCGCTAGTACCTTTCCTTGGGCGTTTCTTCTCTGGACTTGAACGTCTCTGGACTTGAACGTCTCTCTTGAACGTTTTGGGCCGATTATCCGGCCGCGGCAGCTTCCTCGGCTTGCGTGAGGATGCCGCCGCAGATCAGCGTTTCCATGTGCTTGATGTATTGCCGGCAGACTTCGTCGGTGACCGGGCCGACGCCGGTCGCGCGAGACATCGCGTGCCGGCCGAAGAACAGGTGATCGCAGGCGCCGATCAGGCTGGTGTAGAACAGCACCGGATCGGTGATACGGAACTCGCCGCGGCTGACGCCCTCGGCGAGCAGGCGGCGATGGAAATCGAGCAGGGGCGCGACGAAGAACTTTGAGACCTCGTCGGCGGACTCCGCCGTGCTCTCATGCAGGAGATAATGGATCAGCCGGTTCATGTAGGGGAACCGGTGATAGGCGCGGATGATCCCGCCGATATGCAGCTTCAGCTTCGCGGTCGGCGTGATCGGCTGCACAAGGAGATATTCGAGGTTGGACAGCTCGGTCGCGGCATCACGTGCGAGCAGCGCGAGCAAGAGGCCGTCCTTGTTGCCGAAATGATATTTGACCAGCGCGGCGTTGGCGCCGGACTTCTGCGCAATGTCGCTGAGCGAAATCTCGATCGACGAGCGTTCGATCATCAGCTCGCTCGCGGCCACCAGCAGTTTCTCTGCCGTGGAATTTTTGCCGCCCGGAAGCCTGTTCGGTACGCTGGTAGTCACGGAGATCCCTGTCCCGCCGTGTGAAGGGCCGCAGATAAGCGCATGCAGCGCCTCCCCACAAGAGTTAATTGATCGATTGACTAAATCATCATCGACCCCTTTAATCCGCCCCCGACAACCAACCGTTCAGAAGAATTCAGGGAGAAACCGATATGGCCGAGGCTTACATCGTCGCCGCCGCGCGAACCGCTGGCGGGCGCAAGGGGGGCCGCCTCGCCGGCTGGCATCCGGCCGATCTCGCCGCAAAGGTGCTGGACGAGCTGGTCGACCGCAGCAAGGTCGATCCGGCCCAGGTCGAGGACGTCATCATGGGCTGCGTGATGCAGGTCGGCGAGCAGTCCAACAACGTCGCGCGCAACGCGATCATGGCCTCGAAACTGCCGGAGAGCGTGCCGGGCACCTCGATCGACCGGCAGTGCGGATCCTCGCAGCAAGCACTGCATTTCGCTGCGCAAGCCGTGATGTCCGGCGCGATGGACGTCGTGATCGCGGCCGGCGTGGAATCGATGACCCGCGTGCCGATGGGCCTGTCCTCGCAGCTCGCGGCGAAGAACGGCTTTGGCCACTACAAGAGCCCGGGCATCGAGCAGCGCTATCCGAACATCGTGTTCAGCCAGTTCACCGGCGCGGAGATGATGGCCGAGAAGTACGGCCTCTCCAAGGACGAACTCGACGAGTATTCCTACAACAGCCATCAGCGCGCGATTGCCGCGACGCAAGCAGGCCACTTCAAGGACGAGATCGTACCGCTCGAGATCACCCGCGCCGACGGCTCGAAGGACACCCATCACATCGACGAAGGCATCCGGTTCGACGCCAGCCTCGACGGCATCAAGAGCGTCAAGCTGATCGCCGAGAACGGCAAGCTGACGGCTGCGAGCGCCAGCCAGATCTGCGACGGCGCCTCCGGCGTGATGGTGGTGAACGAGCGCGGCCTCAAGTCGCTCGGCGTCAAGCCGCTCGCGCGCGTGCATCACATGACCATGACGGGCGGCGATCCCGTGATCATGCTGGATGCGCCGCTGCACGCCACCAAGCGCGCGCTGGAAAAGGCCGGCATGGCAATCGGCGACATCGACCTGTTCGAGGTCAACGAGGCCTTCGCCTCGGTTCCGACGGCGTGGCTGAAGGCCACCGGCGCCGATCCCGCCCGCCTCAACGTCAATGGCGGCGCGATCGCGCTCGGCCATCCCCTCGGCGGCTCCGGCACCAAGCTGATGACGACGTTGCTGCATGCGCTGAAGCAGCGTGGCAAGCGCTACGGCCTCCAGACCATGTGCGAAGGCGGTGGCATGGCGAATGTGACGATCGTTGAAAGACTGTAAGCTGCTGCCACAATCAGAAGTGTCGTCCGGACCAGCGAGCGTCAGCGAGTGCAGATCCGGGACCATAACCACAGGACGTGGTTTGGCGAAGAGTGGTAACCACTATCTCACGCTACAACCTCTCCCTTGAGTTATGGGTCCCCGCCTTCGCGGGGACGACATCTCGTTTGCCTTGGGATCTGCGTCAATGACCCGCCCCTCCGTCTACGCCCGCACCACACCCGACAAGATCGCCTACCAGATGGCCGGAACCGGCAAGGCGATCACTTATCGCGAGCTCGACGAACTCTCGAACCAGGGTGCAAACCTGTTCCGCTCGCTCGGACTGAAGGCCGGCGATCACATCGCGCTGTTGATGGAGAACCGTCTTGCATTCATGGAGATCTGCTGGGCCGCGCAGCGCAGCGGGCTCTATTACACCGCGATCAGCCGCTACCTGAAGCAGGACGAGATCGACTACATCATCGGCGATTGCGGCGCCAAGATCGTCATCACCACGCCGACATGCGCCGACCAGATCAAGGGGTTGATCAAGGGCGCAACGGGCGAGCCCATCTTCTACATGATGGACGAGCCGCTGCCCGGCTTCCGCTCCTACGACAAGGAAGCCGCGGCGCAGCCGGTTACGCCGATCGCGGACGAGGTCGCCGGCTATGACATGCTGTATTCGTCGGGCACCACGGGCCGCCCCAAGGGCATCAAGAAGGCCTTCGAGGGCAAGCCCATCGACGAGCCGAACGCATTTCTGCGCGTGCTCTGCGCCGACACGTGCGGCATGAACGCCGGGACCATCTATCTGTCACCCGCCCCGCTCTATCACGCAGCTCCCTTGCGCTTCAACATGATGGCGATCGTGCTCGGCGGCACCTCGATCATCATGGAGCATTTCGACGCCGAGGAGTTCTTGAAGCTGGTCGAGAAGTACAAGGTGACGCAGTCGCAGCTCGTCCCGACCATGTTCGTGCGCATGCTGAAGCTGCCGGACGAGACCCGCGCGAAGTACAATGTCTCCACCCTCAAGGGCGCGATCCATGCTGCCGCGCCCTGCCCGGTCGACGTGAAAGCGAAAATGATCGAATGGTGGGGGCCGATCCTGATCGAGTATTATGCGGGCTCGGAAGGCAACGGCGTCACCGTCTGCAACTCCGCGCAATGGCTCGAACATCGCGGCAGCGTGGGCCGCGCGGTGGTCGGCAAGATCAAGATTTTGGACGAGAACGACGAGGAGCAACCGACCGGCGAGATCGGCACGGTCTATTTCGCCGACGCGCCGGCCTTCACCTATCACAACGATCCCGACAAGACGAAAAAGGCCTATAACGCCAAGGGCTGGTCGACGCTCGGCGACGTCGGTTATCTCGACAAGGACGGCTTCCTCTATCTCACCGACCGCAAGTCCTACATGATCATCTCGGGCGGCGTGAACATCTACCCGCAGGAGACCGAGGACGTGCTGATCAGCCACCCCGAGGTCGCCGACGTCGCCGTGTTCGGCGTGCCGAACGAGGAGATGGGCGAGGAGGTGAAGGCGGTGGTGCAGCCGCACGACATGGGCCGCGCCGGCAAGGCACTCGAAGCCGACCTGATTGCCTACTGCAAAAGCCGCCTCTCCGCCCTCAAGTGCCCGCGCTCGATCGATTTCGAGGCCGAGCTGCCACGCACGCCCACCGGCAAGCTGGTCAAGCGCCATTTGCGCGACCGGTATTGGCCGAAGGCGGCGGTGAAGATCTAAGTGAGCTCTCGTGTCCCGGACGCGCCGCACCGCGCAAGCGGTGCGGCGCAGAGCCGGGACCCATGGCGATTTTCTGTATAGTGTCGAAAAGCTGGGCCCCGGCTCGGCAGCGCAACATTGCATGCCGCGCTGCGTCCGGGGCACGCGAAAGCTTGCTGCGTCCGCGACACGACGAGGAAATGCCATGACCGATCTCCCCGACATCCCCCTGCCCTCCGGCATCCGCTCGCGTTACGTCGATGGTATCAACGGCCTGCGCATGCACGTGCTCGAAGCCGGCTTCGAGACGCGGGGGCGGCCCTGCGTGCTGCTGCTGCACGGCTTTCCGGAGCTCGCCTTCTCCTGGCGCAAGGTCATGCCAGCGCTCGCCGCTGCCGGCTATCACGTGATCGCCCCGGACCAGCGCGGCTATGGGCGCACCACCGGATGGCAGGCAGACTACGACGGCGATCTCGCGCCCTTCCGGCTCTTCAACCTCGTGCGCGACGCACTCGGGCTGGTGTCGGCGTTCGGCTATCGGCACGTCGACGTGATCGGGCATGATTTCGGCAGCCCGGTTGCATCCTGGTGCGCGCTGGTGCGGCCTGACGTGTTCCGCTCGGTGGTGATGATGAGCGCGCCGTTCGGCGGACCGCCGCCCGTGCCGTTCAACACGATCGACAAGCCGGCGGCGGCGCCGAGCGATGATCCCGTGCATCGCGAGCTCGCCGCGCTGCCGCGACCGCGCAAGCATTACCAATGGTACTATTCGACACGTGAAGCGAATGCCGACATGCATCTCGCGCCGCAGGGCGTGCACGATTTCCTGCGCGCCTATTATCATCACAAGAGCGCAGACTGGAAAGACAACAAGCCCTATCCGCTGAAATCCTGGTCCGCCGGCGAGTTCGCAAAGCTGCCGACCTATTACGTGATGGATCTCGGCGAGACCATGCCGCAGACGGTCGCGAAGGAAATGCCCTCGCCTTCCGAGATCGCCGCCAACCAGTGGCTGCCGGATCAGGAGCTTGCCTACTATAGTGCCGAATATGGTCGCATTGGATTCCAGGGCGGGCTGCAATGGTACCGCTGCGGCACGTCGGGTGCTTTCAATAACGAATTGCAACTGTTCTCCGGCCGCACCATCGACGTGCCCTCCTGCTTCATCTCCGGCAAGCAGGATTGGGGCACGTATCAGCGTCCTGGCGTGTTCGAGGCGATGCAGGCCCGCGCCTGCACGAACATGCTCGGCTGCCATCTCGTCGATGGCGCCGGTCATTGTTGGGTGCAGCAGGAGCAGCCCGCCGAGGTCAGCCGGCTGTTGATCGAGTTCCTCGCCCGGGCCCAAACGGCCAGCGGGACGGTTTGACCGCGGAAACTCGGAGCCCTATAACACTTTAGAACCATTCTAAAGTTGTTGGACCCGTCGTGAAGAATTTCGCCGATCTGACCGAACGCGAGGTGCTCGCGGTCGCCATCGCCTCCGAGGAGGAGGACAGCCGCATCTACATGGCTTTCGCCGAGGACCTGAAGGACCGCTATCCGGACTCGGCAAAACTGTTCGAGGAGATGGCCGAAGAGGAGCGCGGCCATCGCCATATGCTGCTGGAAATGTATGAGCAGCGCTTCGGACCGCATCTGCCGCCGATCCGCCGCGAGGACGTCAAGGGCTTCCTGCGCCGCCGCCCGATCTGGCTGACCAAGAACTTATCCCTCGACACCATCCGCAAGGAGGTCGAGACGATGGAGCTGCAGGCCGAACGATTCTACATCAAGGCCGCCGAACAGGCCCAGGACGTCGGCGTGCGCCGGCTCCTGGGCGATCTCGCCGAAGCCGAGAAGGCCCACGAGAAGACCGCAACGCGGCTGACCGGCGAGATCCTCAGTCCCGACGTGCGCGCCGAAGAAGATCGCACCAGCCGCCGCATGTTCGTGCTGCAATATGTGCAGCCGGGCTTGGCCGGCCTGATGGACGGCTCGGTCTCGACGCTCGCGCCGCTGTTCGCCGCGGCCTTCGCGACGCATCAGAACTGGCAGACGTTTCTGGTCGGCCTTGCAGCTTCGATCGGCGCCGGCATCAGCATGGGCTTTGCGGAAGCCTTGTCGGACGACGGCTCGCTCACCGGCCGCGGCTCACCCTGGCTGCGCGGCGTCACCTGCGGCCTGATGACGACGCTCGGCGGGCTAGGCCACACCATGCCCTATCTCGTCCCGGACTCCTGGCCCAACGCGTTCTGGATCGCCACCGTGATCGCCTGCGTCGTCGTGTTCTTCGAATTGTGGGCGATCGCATTCATCCGCGCGCGCTACATGGATACGCCGTTCCTCCAGGCGGTGTTCCAGATCGTGCTCGGCGGCGCCATCGTGCTCGGAGTCGGGATATTGATAGGCGCGGCGTAGGTCTTGCTGCGTTCCTGCGTCCCACCGCAATCACCGTCAAACGGCGGCTGCGGCGTTCGGCCAAGCTGCGCACCACTCTCCGCTGTCATGCCCCGGGCTCGACCGGGGCATCCAGTATTCCAGAGGCCGCGAGGCCTACAACAACTGCCGCGGCGTACTGGATCGCCCGGTCAAGCCGGGCGATGACACCTGAATTGGGGCAGCAACGCTGAGTTCGCGTCGGCACTAGCTATCGAACATGATCACGCTGCGCAGCGTCTTGCCGGCTTTCATGTTGGCGAAGCCTTCGTTGATTTCGGAGAGTTTCAGCTTGGCGGAGATCCAATCTTCCAGGTGCAGGCGGCCGCGCAGATAGAAATCGACCAAACGCGGCATGTCGACGCGAAAATGGTTCGAGCCCATCGAGGAGCCCTGGATCTTGCGCTCGCGCAGGAAGTCGAAGCCATGCAGCTCGATCTTCTGGCCGAACGGGATCATGCCGACGATCGTCGCGGTGCCGCCGGCGGCGAGCATGCCGAACGCCTGCTCGGCGGTCTCCTTGCGTCCGAGCACCTCGAAGGAATGATGCACTCCGCCATTGGTGAGGTCGCGCACCTGCTTCACAACGTCGCCCTCAGTGGGATTGATGATGTCGGTCGCCCCTAACTTGGTCGCGAGCTGGAGTTTTGCCGGGTTGGTATCGATGGCGATGATGCGGCCGGCACCCGCAATCTCGGCGCCGTTGATCGCGGCCATGCCGACGCCGCCGCAGCCGATCACCGCCACGGTCTCGCCCGCCTGGACTTTTGCGGTGTTCACGACCGCGCCATAGCCGGTGATCACGCCGCAACCGATCAGCGCGGCAAGCTCGAGCGGCATGTCCTTGCGGATTTTGACGATAGCGTTCTCGTGCACCAGCATCTGCTCGGCGAAGGACGACAGGTTGAGGAACTGGTGCAACTTCTCCGGCTTCGACCACTGCATCCGATCGGAGACGCCCGGCAGCATCTTCACCGTGGTGTCGGTGCAGAGCACGGTGCGTCCCGTCGTGCAATTGTCACAGGTGCCGCAGAACACGGAGAGACAGGTGACGACGTGATCGCCCGGCTTCACATAGGTGACATCGGAGCCCACCTGCTCGACGACACCAGCCGATTCATGGCCGAGCACCGCGGGCAGCGGATGCGGATAGAGCCCTTCCATGAAGTGCAGGTCGGAGTGGCAGAGGCCCGCGACCGCGGTGCGGATCAAAACCTCGCGCGGGCCCGGCTTCGACAGGCTGACATCCTCGATGACGAGCGGCTTGTTGACTTCATGGAGAACGGCAGCCTTCATCGGTCTTTCCTCGTTTTTTTGATTTCGTTGGGTGCAGGCCCCCACCTCTCCCATCGGGAGAGGTGAAGGACGAGCCTACGCCGCCAGAACCAGCTCGCCAACCTCGGGCATCGCAGCCGCACGCTCGCCCAGCAGCAGCGACACGATGGCTTGTTGCGTCGGATTTTCCGTGACCCGGAACGGATCGCTCGCCGAGACCCGATGATCGATCACGAGCCGCGACAACAGCAGCCGTCGGGCATCGCCGCGCATCTCGTGGATGCGATGTGATTCCCATGCGAGCGCGACCGCGCTTGCGACATGATAGAGCAGGCTGGTGGCGCGCCGCGCATCGGCTTCATTGTCGGCGCTATCAGCGACCTCGCGCGCGAAGCCGACGGCACGATCGGTAAGCCCGTGCAGGCGATCGCGCCAGGCCTGCGGCACGGATGCGCTGTCGTTCAGCCGGGCATGCAGATCGGCGGCGAGTGCGGCTTCTGCGCCATGACGGCCGATCGCTCGCGTCAAGGCGTCGATCGCCACGATGTTGCCGGTGCCTTCCCAGATCGAGCCGAGATGGGCATCGCGCAACAGGCGCGCGGTGGCGAACTCCTCGATATAGCCGATGCCGCCGCGCATCTCGAGCGCATCGCCGCAGACCTTTCGCGCATCGCGCGTGGCGCGGAACTTCAGCGTCGGGGTGAGGATGCGCAGCAGCGCTGCTGCATCCTGGCTGCCGGCCTCGGCGCGGTCGAGTGCGTCGGCGGTCAGAAAGCTCATCGACAACGCCTGCTCGACCGGCAGCAGGATCTTCATCATCTGCCGCCGTCCGAGCGGCAGGTCGATGATGCGCTTACCGAACACGACGCGATTGGTCGCCACAGTCATCGCATCGTGGTAGGCGCGGCGCATCAGCGCCGTCGACTTCACGCCGTTCGAGAGCCGCGAGGAGTTGACCATCTCAGCCATCTGCACGAAGCCGCGTTCGAGCTTGCCGACAGCATAGGCGATCGCGCCTTCGAGCTTGATCTCGCCCGAGGCCATCGAGCGGGTGCCGAGCTTGTCCTTCAGCCGCACGATCCGGTAGTGATTTTGCGAACCGTCATCGAGGAAGCGTGGCATCAGGAACAGGCCGACACCACGTGTGCCGGGACCGGCGCCTTCAGGACGCGCCAGCAGCATCACGACTTTAGCGTCGGCATTCGAGCAGAACCATTTTTCGCCGTGGAGCCGCCAATGATCGCCCTCCGACACGGCGCGCGTCGTCAACGTGCCGACATCGGAGCCGCCCTCCTTCTCCGTCATGAACTGGCCGCCTTGCGTCAATTTGGTCATGTCGGTCTGGGTCAGGCCGTCCAGATATTTCGCCTTCAGCGCCTCACTGCCGAAATTCGCCAGAAGCTTGGCGCAGCCGTCGGTGACGTTGATCGGGCAGCCCATGCCGAATTCGGTCTGGTTGAACAGGAAGGTGAAGGCGTGTTTTGCCACGACGGGATATTTGTCCGGCCAACCCATGATGCCCTTGCGGATCGACAGCGCGTGAATGCCGAACTCGCCGAACGCAGCTCTCTCGAGCTCGCGATAGGCCGGATGATATTCGATCCACTGCACGTCGCGCCCGAACTTGTCGCGCTGATGCAGCACCGGCGTATGCCGGTCGGCGAGCCGCGCACACTCGTCGAGAGTGCCGCCGGCGAGCTCGCCGAGACGATCGAGATGCGGCTCGATGTGACGGAATAACGGATCGGGCAAGTGGATGTGCAACAGGTCCGTCAACGCCGGATCGGCGCGATAGAAATTCATGCCTGTGGTGTCGGGCGCAAGCAGGCCCGGCTCCTCAGCCGCGACGCTTTCCTGCTGCGACGTACCCGGCTTGTGCATGATCGACCTCTTTCGTTTCCGTCCCGCGGCATTTCCTGCCGCTTTGGTGCTTGCTGCTTTGGATGATGTCGATCATGCTCCAGGCGAGGCTGTCGATAAAGCCGCAAATCGTCAGGGAGGCATGAGCGTGGCGGTGGCCGGGACCGCTCTGCGGAATTGTGATCGACCGCCTCAGTGGACGCGGCTGGTCGTCCGAGCGAAGCATGCATAGATCCGCTGTTCCCGCTCCCCAAAGGATCGCACCATGGAACATCCCAAATACAACATCGCGCTCATCGTCGGTGCCGGCGAAGGTTTGAGCGCCTCGCTGGCACGGCTGTTGTCCGCCCGGGGCCTGCGCGTAGCGCTCGCCGCGCGGAAGATCGAAAAGCTCGGCGCACTCTGCGGCGAGACAGGCGCTAAGGCCTATATTTGTGACGCAAGCAAGCCGGAGGAGGTCGAACGCCTGTTCGGCCTCGTCGAGCGCGAGATCGGCACGCCCGACGTCGTGGTCTACAACGCGAGCGGCCGGACGCGCGGGCCGTTCGTCGAGCTCGTCGCAGCCGATGTCGCGCAGTCGATCACGGTCAGCGCCTTCGGCGGTTTCCTGGTGGCGCAAGAGGCGGCCAAACGCATGCTGCCCAACAAGCACGGCGCGATCCTGTTCACGGGCGCATCGGCGAGCGTCAAGGGCTATGCGCAGTCGGCGCCATTTGCGATGGGCAAGTTCGCGCTACGCGGGCTCGCGCAGAGCATGGCGCGCGAGCTCGCGCCGCAGGGCATTCACGTCGCACATTTCGTCATTGACGGCGGCATCGGTAGCGCAGCCCGCACGGAGGCGCCGGACAGGCCGGATTCGATGCTCGATCCCGATGCGATCGCACAGAGCTACTGGAACGTCCTGCAACAGCCGCGCAGCGCCTGGACCTGGGAGATGGAGCTGCGCCCCTGGGTGGAGAAGTTTTGAGGTGAACTGCCGTAGGGTGGGCAAAGGCGCGCAGCGCCGTGCCCACCTCTCATGATCACACGGGATGCAGAAGCGGTGGGCACGCTGCGCTTTGCCTACCCTACGGGAGCATGGAAGCATGACCATCGAAACCACCATCGACACCGGCACCGACGAACTCCTCTGCGTCATTCGCGACCGCGTCGCGGTGATCACGCTGAACCGACCCGAGGCGCGCAACTCGCTGTCGGACACGCTGACGCCGGCGCTGCGCACCATGATCCGGACCTGCGGCGAGGATCAAAGTGTCGGCGCGCTGCTGATCACCGGTGCCGGCGCCGCCTTCTGCGCCGGCGGCAACGTCATGGGCATGGGCGCGCATCGCGACAAGGCCAAGCTCGAAATGTCCTTCGACGACCGGGTCGCCGATTTGCAGGAGCGGCAGCGGCTCCTCACCGGCGCGCTGGTCTCCGTGCGCAAGCCGACAATCGCGGCCCTGTCCGGGCCCGCGGTCGGCGCGGGGCTCGCAATCGCCATGGCCTGTGACATCCGCATCGCCGCGCAATCGGCGTTCGTTGCCACCGGCTATGCCCGCGTTGCGCTCAGCGGCGACTACGGCATCGCCTGGTTGCTCACGCGTCTGGTCGGCACGGCACGAGCGCGCGAATTGATGTTCACGGGCGACAAGGTCGATGCCATCAGGTGCGAGGCGATTGGCCTCGTCAATCGCGTCGTGCCGGACGACAAATTGCAGGAGGAGGCGTTCGCACTGGCCAAATCGCTGGCCGAGGGCCCGCGGCTCGCGCTGCGTTACATGAAGGACAATCTGGACGAAGCGTTGCTGTTCGATTTCGAGACCGCCCGCGACCACGAGGCCGGGCGGCTGATCCGCCTGACCGCGACGGCCGATCACAAGGAAGCGGTGCAGGCCTTCATCGAGAAGCGCAAGCCGGTGTTCACGGGGAAGTAACGCGCTTCGCCGTTCATTCGGCAGCGATCGATATTTCGCAGCCCGGATTGCGCTTCGCTCCGGCCGGGCTACGCGGCAGGCGTCCGTGCGAAATCGACGAAGGCCCGTAGTGCTGCCGGCAATTGCCGGCGGCTCGGATAGTACAGGAAGAAACCCGGATAGGCCGGGCACCAGTCGGCAAGCACGCGGACCAGCTTGCGCTTCGCGAGCAGCTCTTCCACCTGCCCTTCGAACACATAGGCAAGGCCGGCACCGTCGAGCGCTGCATCGACCATGAGGTCCTGGTCGTTCAGCGTCAGCGGTCCCATGACGTCGATATCGACCTCGATGCCTCCGCGCTCGAACTCCCAATGATAGAGCGCACCGCTGGTGAAGCGGTAGCGGATGCAGGGCAGTGCTTTCAGGTCGTGCGGCGTCGCCGGCGTCTTGTAGGACTTGAAGAAAGCAGGCGAGCCGATCACTGCAAAGCGATGCCGCGGGCCGATCGGCACCGCGATCATGTCTGCAGCGACGGTCTCGCCAAAGCGCACGCCGGCATCGAAGCCGGCCGCGACCATGTCGATCAGGGCATCGTTGATCATGATCTCGATGCTGACGTCCGGAAACGCCTTGAGGAAACGCGTCACGATCGGCAACAGCACGAGCTGCGCCGACTGGCGCGCGGCGGTGAAGCGCAGCGTGCCGGCCGGCTTGCCGCGGAAATTGTTGAGGTCTTCGAGCGCGTCGTCGATATCGCGAAACGCCGGCTTGATGCGGGCAAACAGACGCTCGCCGGCTTCGGTCAAGGCCACGCTCCGCGTGGTGCGGTTCACCAGCCGCAGGCCGAGCCGTTCCTCGATGTTGCGCAGCGCATGGGACAACGCCGATGGCGTGACACCGAGCTCGGTCGCCGCCGCCCGAAAGCTGCGGTGACGGGCAATGGCGAGGAAGGTCGCGAGGTCGGATGGGTCGATCCGCATTGTTGATGAATTTTGCTCACTAACTTGAAGAATATATAGCGGATTATCTCAGCTATGGCGAGGCGCTACACGTTTGTCCATCAGCTTCGGCACGTCGTCGGGGCCTCAAATGGAAAGAGCAAACACCATGCGTGTCTGGTTCATCACAGGAGCGTCCCGCGGATTTGGCGCGTTGATTGCCGAAGCGGCACTCAAGGCTGGCGATGCCGTGGTCGCGACCACGCGCGATCCCTCGACCGGCACCGCGCGGCTCGGCAGTCACGAGCGCCTGCTGGCCACCCGGCTCGACGTCACCAGCGAGGCCGAAGCCCATGAGGCCGCGGGCCAGGCGGTGAAGCGCTTCGGGCGTATCGACATCCTGGTGAACAATGCTGGCTACGGCCTGCTCGGTGCGATCGAGGAGGCGAGCGCCGCGGAAACGCAGAAGCTGTTCGCCACGAATGTGTTCGGCCTGCTCGGCGTCACCCGTGCGGTGCTGCCGCATATGCGCCGCCAACGCTCAGGCCACATCATCAACATCTCGTCGGTCGGCGGCTACACCGGCTATCCTGGCTGGGGCGTCTATGGCGCCACCAAATTCGCGGTCGAAGGGATCAGCGAGGCGCTGGCCGGCGAAGTGGCTCCCCTCGGAATCAAAGTGACCGTGGTCGAGCCGGGCTTCTTCCGCACCGATTTTCTCGACGAGACCTCACTGTCGCGCACGGCACTCCAGATCGACGATTACAGTGAGACCGTCGGCAAGACGCGCGCGCACGCCGCCGACGTCAATCACGGCCAGCGCGGCGATCCGCGCAAGCTGGCGCAGGCGTTCCTCGAACTGGCCGACGCGGCGAAAGCGCCGCTGCGCTTGCCGCTCGGCAGCGACACCGTGGAACGGATCGAGGCAAAGAACGCCTTTGTCGCGAGGGAGCTCGCGGAGTGGCTGATGGTGTCGACCTCGACCGACTTTACCGGCGATCAGGCCGTGTGATGTGGGAAAAAATCAGCCCGGTTCTGGTTCGCCAGAACCGGGCTTTCAGTCGTGTCAGGCTGTGGCTGAGGGGCTTTCGGCCTGACGGGAAAGGGCGGCGAGACGCCAGCTTGCGCAGGGAATGTCGTTCGGCTCGACTGCGCTCTCCTTGTCGAAGCGAACCAGCTTCCAGTCGTCCGGGTGATTGACGAAGGCAAAGCCGGATTTGCGGGCGAGCGAGATCATCACGTCGTTGGCGCGAAGCGTGTCGCCGAAAATGTGTTCGGCGCCGAAGGCAGCCGCGCGGCATTCGAGATTTTTGAGGAGCGCTGTGCCGATGCCGTGGCCCTGCCAGCGGTCGTCGACCGACAAGCCGAATTCGAAGCTCGAGCTCTCGGCGTGGAAGGCATAGCGCGCTTCGCCGACGATGGTCTCGAAACCATCGACCATCATGGTCGCGATCACGCTGAAGCGTTCGCGCTCGCCGACATGGGTGAAGTCGTGCAGGAGTGCCTTCGGCAACTCGCTCAGCGCTCCGAAGAAACGGTTGTAGCGGGAGCGGGACGACAGCGAGCGGAAATAGTGCTGGATTTCGTCGGTGTCGCGCGGCTCGACGAAGCGCACAGTCAGCACGTCGCCGTCGCGGGTCCGCAGGGTGTCCGAATATTGCTTGAGATCATCCAGACGCAGCGTGCTCATGGGAGCCTCCCGCGACAAAAAGGTACCGCCGGCGCCCCTCTCCTGAGGCGGCGCCGGCCCGGCGGCCAATCAGGCCCGCCAGAAGGGCTTTTCAGCCTCAAAGGCAATGTCACTCCAGGAGAGGCCGACGTCCTGAAGATCGCGGGTGGTCCACTGGGACAGCTCTTTGCGGGTGCGGTAGCGCTCGTGCCAGACATGGAGGGTTTCGCCGATCTGGTAGAGCAGGCCTGGCGCATGATGATTTGTCATCGAATTGTCGGTCAACGTAGACATTTTCAGCTCCTGGAGCTAACTTGTAGACCGCAATATCTGCCTTGATCATCGCTTCGACAAACGACAATTTGTACCCTTTCGCATGAAATAAGCTCATGCATCCTGCTGCCAAATGACTGCCAGATTGCCCTCCCTGAACGGTTTGCGTGCCTTTGAGGCCGCCGCGCGCCACCTCAGCTTCACGCTGGCCGCGACCGAGCTGAACGTGACGCAGACCGCGATCAGCCATCAGATCCGCAGGCTCGAGGAGGAGCTCGGCATCCGCCTGTTCGTCCGTCAGAACCGCGCGCTCTCGCTGACGCCCGAAGCACGCGACTACCTCCCCGGCGTACGCGCCGCCTTCAACGACCTCAGGCTTGCCACCGACCGGCTGCTCCGCAAGGACGACGACAAGGTGCTGACCGTCTCGACCATTGCCTCTCTCGCCGCCAAATGGCTGTTGCCGCGGCTGACCAATTTCCAGGAGCAGCATCCCGGCATCGACGTCCGCATCACGACATCGACGAGCCTCGTGGATTTCCAGCGCGACAATGTCGATGCCGCGATCCGTTACGGCCGCGGCCAATGGCCGGGCGTGCGCGCCGAGTGGCTGATGCGGGACGAGCTGTTCCCGGTGTGCAGCCCGTCGCTGCTCAGAGGTGACAAGCCGCTGCGCACGCCACAGGACCTGAAGGACCACGTGCTGCTGCACACCAACAATGGCGACGACTGGCGACTGTGGCTGACGGCGGCAGGACTCTCGACCAGCATTTCCAAACAGCTTGGCATCACCTTCGACATGACGCTCATGACGGTCCAGGCGGCGATCGACGGCATGGGGGTGGCGATGGGACGAACCACCTACGTGCAGGACGACATCGCCAAGGGCCGCCTCGTGGTCCCCTTCCGCATCGCGCTGCCCGCAGATGCCGGCTTCTACCTGGTCGCGCCGGATGGCCGCCGCGAGGCGCCGAAACTGGTTGCGTTCCGCGACTGGCTGGTCGCTGCAGCGCAGAATAAAGCCTGAAAAATCATCAGCTTCGCCCGCGAAATCGGTTGACTCCCGCCCCCCTGCGCGAGAGGGGTAAGACAGATTGTCGCACCTGAAATCTGTCGCCTGCGGCGAAGTCGAGTTCCGGGTCCGGCCACATGTTCAGGGAGTAAGCGTCATGGCAGGACCTGCCACTTCAACCAATCCGCCCGAGATCACGTCGCGAATCGGCGCCATCCTGCGCGCGACCTCGGGCAATTTCCTCGAGCAGTTCGATTTCTTCCTGTTCGGCTTCTATGCCGCGGCGATCGGCAAGGCGTTCTTCCCCTCGACCAATGAGACGGCCTCGCTGCTTAACACCTTTGGCGTGTTCTGGCTCGGCGCGTTGATGCGCCCCGTCGGCGCGATCGTGCTTGGGGCCTACATCGACCGCATCGGCCGCCGCCAGGGCCTGATCGTCACGCTCGCGATCATGGCCGCCGGTACGGTGGTGATCGCGTTCTGCCCGAGCTATGCGACCATCGGCATCGCCGCGCCGATCATCGTGCTGCTCGGCCGCCTGCTGCAAGGCTTCTCCGCCGGCGTCGAGCTCGGCGGTGTGTCGGTCTACCTTGCGGAGATCTCGACGCCCGGCAATCGCGGCTTCTACACCTCGTTCCAGTCCTCGAGCCAGCAGGTCGCAATCTTCGTGGCGTCGATCCTCGGCTACATCCTCTCCGAGCTGATGCCGGCCGACATGGTTGCCGACTGGGGCTGGCGCATTCCCTTCTTCGTCGGCTGCCTGATCATTCCGCTGATCTTCTTCCTGCGGCGAACGCTCCAGGAGACGCCGGAGTTTCTGGCGATGAAGAAGCATCCGACCGCTGCGCAGGTGTTCACGTCGGCCCTCGCCAACTGGCGCATCGTCATCCTCGGCATGATGATCGCGATCCTCACCACCACGACGTTCTATTTCGTCACGGTCTACACGCCGACCTTCGGCAAGAACGTGCTGAAGCTGTCGACGCAGGATGCGCTGCTGGTCACGCTGCTCGTCGCCGTGACCAACTTCATCTGGAATCCGGTCGGCGGCGCGCTATCCGACCGCATCGGCCGCAAGCCGGTGCTGCTCACCATCGCCTGCCTGTCGCTGTTCACGGCCTATCCGGCGCTGCATTGGCTGGTGGCGGCGCCGACCTTCGGCAAGCTGCTCGCCGTCGAGATGATGTTCTCGTTCTATTTCGGCGTCTATAGCGGCACCATGCTGGGTGCGCTCGTCGAGATCGTGCCGGCGCATGTGCGCACCACCTGCTTCTCGCTCGCCTTTGCGCTCGCGGCCGCCTTGTTCGGCACCTTCACGCCGTTCGCCTCGACCTGGCTGATCGAAAAAACCGGCGACAAGGCCTCGCCCGGCTTCTGGCTGATGTTCGCCGCCGCGCTCGGCATCATCGCGGCCACGACCGTCTATCGCGGCGGCGGCAAGGCGGTGGCGACGTATGATCCGGTGGCGGAGCCGGTTGCCGGTCGCTAACCGCATTGTCATTCCGGGGCGATGCGAAGCATCGAGCCCGGAATCCATGATGCCACAGGAGTGCTGGGAGAAATGGATTCCGGGCTCGCCTCTTCGAGTGCGCGCCGGAAATGACGGTGGTGCTAGAGTTCCACCACCACGTAGTCGCTCTCGACCCTGACAGGAATCGTCTCGGCGATATACGGGCCCTTCACGACGCTTGTGCCCGGTTCGACGCCGGCTAGATACGCCTTCACGCGGAAGCGGCGGGGGTCGCAGTAGGATTGCCCCGTGCGCACGTCAAATTCCCATCCGTGCCAGGGGCAGCGGATGATCTCCCCCAGCTTGCTGTACTCGATCTCGCCTGGATCCTTGGATTGCGCGAGCCCGATCACCGGCCCCTCGCACAGCGCTGCGCCCTGATGCGGGCAGCGATTGAGCAGGCCGAAATATTCGCCCTTGATGTTGAAGACCGCGATCGGCCGGCCGTCGATCTCCAAAAATTTTCGTGTGCCGGGCGGCAACTCATCAACCGGCGCAATCACATGACGCGCCATCAATTGATCCCGTACAGCTTCCGCGCATTGCCGAGATAAAACGCCTCGCGGCTCGCTTCGCTGACGCCGGGCGGCAGCACGCGGGACGGCTCGTCATAGTCCCAATGCGGATAGTCAGTCGCGAACAGAAGCCGGTCCCAGCCGATCCATTTGATGACGTCGAACAGGTCTTCGCGCCGCTCCGGATCTTCCATCGGCTGTGTCGTCCACCACACCTGCTCGCGGATATATTCGGACGGCGGCCGCTTCACATGCGGCACCTCGCTGCGCAGCCGCTGCCAGACCTTGTCGAGCCGCCAGGCGAGCAACGGCGTCCAGCCGAAGCCGGCCTCAATCATCACCATCTTCAATTTTGGGAAGCGCTCGAACACGCCTTCGAGCACCAGACTCGCGAGCGCCGATTGTTGGCACTGCGAATGTCCCACCATCTCCTCGATGTAGTAGCTCGGCCAGCCCGAGGGCGTGATCGGATTGCCGCCGAAGCCAAAGGCGTGCACGCCGACCGGCAGGCCCGCCTCTTCCGCGGCCTGATAGATCGGCCAGTAACGGCGTTGGCCGATCGGCTCGACATTGCGGCTGAGCAGCAGCACTTGGACAAAGTTCTTGTCGCCTGCGCGCTCGCGGATCTCGGCAGCCGCCGTCATCGCATCCTCATTGCCGACGACGATCGAGGCCTTCAGCCGCTTGTCCTTCGAGGTCCATTTGTCGATCTGCCAGTCGTTGATCGCCGAGCACAGCGCCGCCGAGAGCTCGTGATTGCGGATGCCCTGCCCAGTGCCGAGCGGATTGAGTACCCCGAACTGCACGTTGTTGGGATCGAGGTGCTGCTCTTGCATGAAGGAGAGCGAAGAGCCCTGCGGGCCGCCTTCCGGCGGATAGGCATCGCGGCGCGAAGCGTTGGGCTGGGCTTTCGGATAGGGCGGGCCTTCCATCATGCCTTGATAGGCATGCACGCCGTAGACGTCGAGATGATGCTGCCAGCGTTTGGCGAGATAGGGATAGAGCTCGGTTCGAGTCGCGCGCGCCGGGTGAATGTCGCAGTCCGCAATTGCCGTTTTGGTGGTCACGGCGGACGCGGACTCGGTCGCTTCGCGGAACTGGATATTCATCGCCTTGCCTCCTTTGGCAGCGGCTAAGTCAGGCGGGGGTAGGTCGCATGCGGATTGTCGATCATGATCTTGCGCACGAGATCGGGGGTGAGACCTTCGGGCAGCGCGTCCTGGCCGTCGAATTGCCAGTGCGGATAGTCCGTGGAGAATAGGACTAATTCGTCAGACTGCATATGCTCAAACAGGCGAATTAATGTCGCCTGTTCCGGTGGTGCGTCAAATGGTTGTAACGAGAAACGGATGTTGCTGCGCACAATTTCCAGCGGAGCGCGATCGACCCAGGGAGTCTCCATCCGCACCCCGCGCCAGAACTTGTGCAGCCGCCAGAGATAGGGCGCGATCCAGGTGATACCGGATTCCAGCATCACCATCTTCAGCCGCGGATGGCGGGCGAACACGCCCTCGACGATCAGGCTGGTGAGCTGGGTCTGAAACGCCTGCGCCTGACCGACATAGTCCTCGATGTGATAGGAGCCCCACCCCACAGCGGTCGGCGGGTTGTGATAGGCGGAACCAGCATGGATGCCAACCGCGAGGTCGAACCGCTCGGCCGCCGCATAGACCGGCCACAGTGCGCCCTTTCCCAGCGGCGTGTCGCCCATGACAAGCATCAGCACCTGCACGAAGCGCTTGTCCGCCGCGCAGCGCTCGATCTCGGCCACCGACTTCTCGACATTTTGTACGGGAATGACGATCGAGCCGCGCAGCCGCGGTTCCCGGTCGAGCCATTCCCTCGCCAGCCAGTCGTTCAGCGCGCGGCAGAAGGCGTTTTGCATGTCTTCGGAAAACACCATCTGTACGCCATAGAGCGGGTTGCAGATGGCGTGGCTAAGCGCGAAGGGATCGAGCACATGGCGCTGCATGTCCTCAAGGCCGGATCCCGGCTTGCCGGTTTCCGGGCGCCAATCGGGGCGGGCCGTGATCGGCGAATTCTGCGGATAAGACTGCGAGACCAGATCGACCATGCCGCGCGTCGTCACCTGGTCGCGCCAGTAATCGTTCAGATACGGCAAAAGGCTGGTGAGATGCGGCACCGCCGGGTGCACGTCGCAGTCCACGCCGCCGGCGATCAGGGACGTCATGACGCTTCCTCTTCACGCGTGCTCGGCCGCGCCGCTTGCTGATGCCATTCAAGCAGGCCCGCAAGCCGCCTGCAACTCGGCCAGCGCCGCTGTCATATGCTAGAACAGCGCAGCTAGGTTGCCAGGTGGTGAGGCGCAAGATGAAAGAGCTCGTGGGGATTGCGGAACAGGTCGCGGCCAAATTGATCGCGCGCAAAGAAACCATTGCAGTGGCGGAATCCTCCGCCGGCGGCTTGATCGCCGCGAGCCTGCTCGCAGTGCCTGGCGCCTCGGCCTATTTCCTCGGCGGCGCTGTGGTCTATACGCGCGATGCGCGGCGCGTGCTTATGGATATTTCGGATGACGGCATGAAGGGCTTTCGCTCCTCATCCGAGGCTTACGCAAGACTGCTCGCCGAACGGATGCGCAAGCGCTTCGGCTGCGACTGGGGCCTGTCCGAGACCGGCGCGGCGGGCCCGACCGGCAATCGCTACGGCGACGCCGCCGGCCATAGCTGCATGGCGATCGCCGGCCCCGCGACCGAAGTGATGACGCTGGAGACGGCCAGCAACGACCGCTTCGCGAACATGCAGACGTTTGCCGCGACGGCGCTGAGGCTGCTGCTGCGAAAACTTTCGGAGTGATTTCGATCCGCGACGTGAGGATGAGAAAGTATCGCTGCACATACCGCAGTCATGCCCCGCGAGAGCGGGGCATCCAGTACGCCGCGGCTTCTCGATTCTAGCTGCGCTGTCTCTGGAGTACTGGATCGCCCGGTCAAGCCGGGCGATGACGGCAGAAGGCGCATCGGCGCTATCTCCCCAGATGCTTGGTAAAAATCCGCACCACATACCCCTTGAAGCGCGGCGCTTCGTCGTAGAGGTCTGAGGCGATCCGTTCGATGGTCTCGCGCAGCGAGAGGAATTGCGCCTGGCGTGCGCTGCTTTCCGTGCCCTGCATGCCGGCGAGCTCATCCATCGCGGCGTCGCTGATCTGGCACGTCACTTCCTCGCCGTCACTCAGCATGGTGAAGCGGAAGGCCAGACGTTCAACGTCGTGGCCGATGATCTTGTCGCGCGTCAGCGGCATCCAATCGTCCCGGTCGCGCCCCCGGCCGGGACAATGCGGAAATTTTTGCGGCTTGTCACCGCTTTTGGGGTGAGTTAGCCGTCAATACACCAGCGCCGTGCCCGTCGGCTTGTCCAGTGCCGCCGCCAGCGACTTGTATTCCTCGCAAGTCGTGCCGCAGATCGCGGCGATCTTTTCCAGGTGATACATCGCCTGCTCGCGATTGCCCTGTTCGAGCTGCCACAGGCCGTAATACTGCCAAGTCAGCACGTGGTTCGGATCGATCGCCAGGGCGTGCTCGTACCAGACCTGCGACTGCTTGTAGTCGCCGAGCTTGCGGTAGGAATAGCCGATGAGATTGGCGACGTTCGGATTGTCGTCGCGGCCGAGCGCCTTCAGTTGCGCGATCGCGGAGGCATAATCGTTGCGCTCGTAGATGGTGTCATAGGCCGCGCGATAGGCAGCCGCAAAGGCGGGGTCGCCGATGCTCGACTGGTTGTTGGGCTTCTTGCCCTTCTGGGTGGCCTTCGTGCCGGACCGATTCGGATAGGACGGCGCGGGCGTATTCCGGTTCTGGCCTGCGGACGTACTCGCAAAGGGATCAACCTGTCTCTTATACACA
>NZ_JBBIAM010000329.1:0-918 GCF_054185185.1 Bradyrhizobium sp. UFLA05-153 | reverse complement strand
GGGCCTGATCGAGAAGGTCAGGGCTCGGGCGGCCGAGAAGCTGGGGTGGGCGCCAGGTGTGGTGAGCTGCTACGAGGCCGGTTATGACGGCTTTTGGCTGCACCGGCTGCTGCAGGCGGCCGGGATCACCAACTTCGTGTTCGATGCGGCCAGCATTGCGGTGGAGCAGCGATCGCGTCGGGCGAAGACGGACCGGATCGACGGCGAACTGATGCTGCGCACCTTGATGGCCTATTTGCGGGGCGAGCCGCGGGTGGTCCGGATCGTACGCGTCCCGAGCGTGGCGGAAGAGGATGCGCGGCGCGCGAGCCGCGAGCGCGATCGTCTGGTCAAGGAGCAGACGGCCCATAGCAACCGGATCAAGGCGTTGCTGCGCCTGTTGGGAATGGCTGTCGATACTCCGCGACGGCGGAACTGGCTCGCCTGGCTGGAGCAGCAGCGGGACTGGCAGGGGCAGCCGCTGCCGCCGCATCTTCTGGCCGAGGTCCAACGCGAGTATGCGCGCCTGATGCTGGTGCGGGAGCAAATTGCGGCGCTGGAGCAGGCACACGCTGCGCAGGCTTCTGCGGTCCCTGCTGCGATGAGCGAACGGCGCCAACTCTTGCAACGGCTCAAGGCGCTTGGCCCGGCCTTCAGTGCAACGCTGGTGAACGAGCTGTTCTACAAGGACTTCCGCAACCGACGCGAGGTCGCCGCCTATTGCGGCTTGGCGCCCAGTCCGTGGAAGAGCGGCGGCATTGATCTCGAGCAGGGCATCAGCAAAGCAGGCAATCATCGCGCTCGTCTGAAGGCGATCGAACTGGCCTGGCTCTGGCTTCGTCATCAGCCGGACAGCGCGCTCAGCCAATGGTTCCGTACCCGCACCGCCAACGCCGGCAAGCGTGCCAGGCGCATCGCCATCGTCGCGCTGGCTCGCAA
>NZ_JBBIAM010000328.1:0-983 GCF_054185185.1 Bradyrhizobium sp. UFLA05-153 | reverse complement strand
CGGATACTCTTTGAAGCCCCTGCCACGTTTTCCTGCTCGTTGTATCAACCAGTGCCGCAGACGCCGATCGACGTATTGCCTGATGAAGTCATAGGTCTTCATGACAGGACCTTGGTCGAAGTAGCCGCACCAGCCACGAAGAAAGCGACTGATGACGACGACAGTGTTCTCCGGTGTGTCCGGGTACCACTGCGGCGTCGTGCGTTCGTGGATTCGTCGGAGCAATCTCATGACCGCCTTCTTGGACGGACGCGTGCCGATGAAGGCTTGTCCATCCTTTCCGTAGAACCGCCCGATCGTGTAGCCTAGGAACGTGAATCGTTCCGTCGGCAATCGAGCGATGCGGGTCTTGGTCTCGTTCACCTCCAGCCCGAGCTTGTTCATCAGTACCGTCATTCGCTTCATCGCCGCCTCGGCTTGGCCGGGGCGGCAACAGATCACGAGATCGTCGGCATAGTTGACGACGTAGGCGTCGAGTTGTTCTTGGTGTCCGTGGTCGCGCCAGGCCAGCAGAAAGCGTCGGAAGTAAATGTTCGCCAGCAATGGACTCAGAGGAGAGCCTTGCGGGGTCCCTTTCTTAAACTTGCGCGCATCTGCCGTCTGTATCGTCCGTCTTCCGCTCCGTTCAACTACCGGGACTGTCAACCAGCCTTTGATAGTCGAGAGGAGTCGTCCGTCGGCGATCCGTCGTGTCAGGCATCGCATCAGCGGACCGTGTGGAATCGACGTGAAATAGTCGCGTAAATCTGCATCGACTACCTCGCGGCGTCCCCGGTCCTTGATATGCCAAAACACGCGGCGCACGGCCATCTTGGCGTCCAGCTTCGGACGAAATCCATACTGGTTGTCCAGCAGGTCCACATCGAAGATGGGACCGATCACTAAGACCGTAGCCATCATGACGAGTCTGTCACGAATACACGGAATTCCGAGTGGTCGGCGTCCGCCATTGCTCTTTGGTATCCATACTCTCAGAAGGGGCT
>NZ_JBBIAM010000327.1:0-991 GCF_054185185.1 Bradyrhizobium sp. UFLA05-153 | reverse complement strand
CGTGCCAAATTCTGAATCCCTACAGATACTTGATTCTCACACCTAAGCCGCCGCGACCAACTGACTCAGTAGTACTAGGCGCCGCTACCCTAAGAAAAATCGCTCCAGCTCAGATGCCTTGCATCGAGATCGCCGAGCGTGACGGCATCGCGGATCTCCTGCGGCGTATGAAAGGCGCTGCGGAGATACACGAGTGGAACGGCCAGCGCAGAATGGGTGACGCTGCGAACCTCGCCGACGAAAATCGAATGCGTCCTCGTTACGAATTCCTGCGCCAGCACGCAGTCGAATGCGGCGACCGCATCCACCAGCAAGGGGACGCCAGTGACGCCTTGCGTCCATTGCCCGAACGCAAAACGGTCGTCGCCGTTGACGCCCTTCTGTCCGCTGAAGGTCAGTGCCAGCAGTGCGTGGTCCTCGCTGAGGAAGTTGACGGCGAAAGCGCCGTCCTCGCGGATGCGCGCGTGGGCGCTGGCATTGCGGCTGACGCAGGCGATCAGCGACGGTGGATTGTCCGACAGCGAGCATGCCGAGGTCACGGTCAGTCCGGTGCGCTTGCCGTTGTCGGTGCCGACCGTCACCAGCGCAACCGCGCCGGCGCATTGCCGCATCGCCTGCTTGAAGTCCTTTGCATCGATCGTCACGCATGATCTCCACGAATGAGAGCGGGTGCGGGATGTGCGTCCCGCACCCGCGCGTCGTCACGCCGCCTTGCGCGCGCTGCCGAGATGCTTCAGCCTCGGCATCACCTCTTTCTTCAGCAGCGCCAGCGAATGGTGCCAGGCTTCCGGCTTGTGCTTGTAGTCGAAGCCGAATACCAGGAGCACGCCGAAGCCGCCGACCTCCTCGTAGATCTTCTCGATCTTCTCGGCCACGGTCGACGGCGAGCCGACGATCCAGTTGCGCTTGGCGCAATATTCGACCGTGACGTCGCTGTCGGACACGTCTGGTGCATGCTTCAGATAGTCCTTGAAGCCGAAATGGCCGAGCA